>DATKWZ010000057.1 GCA_035529315.1 Anaerolineae bacterium | reverse complement strand
AACCTTAAAGCCGATACTTTTTGAGATGATCGACTCCATAGGTGGAGATTGTATTAAAAAACAGGACAGGGTTCTGATTAAGCCGAATCTTCTTTTACCGGCCAAACCTGAAAAAGCGATCCTTACCCATCCGCTTGTTGTTAGGGTAGTTGCCGAATATATTCAAAGCAAAGGAGGTTATGCTCAGATATCCGACAGCCCTGCTACCGGTTCAAAAGTCTTCCCCTCTACTTTTCAAGGTTTTTGGGTCATTGTTGTCCAGGTTGTCCAGCCCCTCAGTTCTGCGTTGGGGCTAAAGGGAATGCTTTATAAACAAACCTGTTTTCTCAGTCGATAAGAACTTCTTGATCCTTGCGTACGGAATTAACCAGGTAAACATGAAGACTTCTTGCTAAGTCTTTTAGGCTGATTACTTTTTCTTTGACTTTATTTTGTTTTATCAACCAGGCCCGGAAAGTGCCGGCAAGCAAGCCACAGCGAACCGGAGGGGTATACAATTCTCCGTCCAGCTCCACTACAATGTTGGCGATACAAGACTCGGTTACTTCGCTTTTTTCATTCCACAAGATTACATCATCATATCCAGGGCATGCCGCCAATGCCTGATCATACACGCATCGATTGGTTGTTTTGTGATACAGGAAAAGATTTGAAGAATCGATTGGTGACTTCGCAAGGCGTACGCGCTGTATATGTGCAGGAATAGAATGTCGCAGGACTTCGGGTTTGCAGGTGATACCCCCCTCTTTTGTTACGAGTAAACGGATCTTGTGCGCGGTATGCGGGAAAGTATGTGTCAAAGATAAAAGTTTATCGCGTATCGCATCAATATCAGCGGAAAAAGAAAAATAGACGGCAGAGTCCTTGAGACGCGCCAGATGGTATTGGAGCAGATAATATCCATTCTCAGGCGTCCACAAAATTGTTTCAAGAAGCGAAAAATCAGGCAACCTCTCAGTGAGTACCTTTGCCTTTGTTTGAGATTCCTCAAATTCAACCGTCTCTATGGAATCCCAGACAATTCCGCCGCCAACGCCATATTCAGCCTGCCCTTTGATTTTATCGACAAGAACCGTCCGGATGGCAACATTGAACTGCGCTTTGCGATCAGGGCTCACGACCCCGATGCTGCCTGTGTATATTCGACGCGGACCTGTTTCTAATTCCGCTATGATCTCCATAGTGCGGGTCTTTGGAGCTCCCGTGATGGAAGCCGGAGGGAAAAGAGCTCTTAATATCTCGGACAAACCAGCATTTGTTTCCGCTGTGACCGTTGACGTCATTTGCCACAGGGTTGGATATTTCTCTATAGCAAACAATTCGTCCGCCTGTACGCTCCCGGCACGCGCAATCCGCCCCATATCGTTTCTGACCATATCAACAATCATGATGTTTTCCGCCCTGTTTTTTTCTGAATGATAAAGCCATTGGGCCTGCTTGATGTCGTCTTGCAAAGTCAGCCCCCTTGAAGCAGTTCCCTTCATGGGACGAGAACTCAGCTTATTACCATCAAGATGAAAAAACATTTCCGGTGAAGCAGAGCAGATAGACCATTCTTCCGTATTTACGAAGGCTCCATACAGGGCATTTTGTGCCTTTACTAATTCAATGAAATATGCCCATGGATCATTGATAAAGGGTGATGTCAGGCGATAGGTAAAATTGACTTGATATGTATTGCCCTCTTCAATGTTTTTTTTGATTTTAGCGATAGCGTCCTGGTAAGCATCTCGCGTCACCGAAGACGTCCACGTTAGTGATTGGCCCAGTGATTGATCCGGGCAATATTTTTTTGCTGCTGGAAAGCTGAGATGTTCAGGCTCACCGTAGAGTCCGAACCATATAAGGGGGAATGAACCATTTTTATTTACCACAAGCGCGGGGTCAAAAGCCGGCGCTGCCTCATAAGCAATGAAGCCTGCCGCATAAAGACCGTGCTTGTTAACTGTTTTTTCAATCAGGTTTAACGCGGGAATGACTTCTTCAATCCTGTGCGCTGAAATAATCTGCCGGGGATTGCGGAAATGCAGCCAACACTGCTGAGCGGCATCGTGAATCACAACGCCATTTATCATATCAGCAATATTTATCATGCGTCCGAGCTTTTTCCAAAGGTCTCTATTTTTAACTTTTTTCGTTCAAAAAGCGCGTAGGCAACCGGAATTACTACAAGCGTAATCAGAGTCGAACTGAGCAGTCCGCCGATAATTGCCCGGGCCATGGGCGCCTGGGCTTCGCTGCCTTCGCCAATTCCCAAAGCCAGAGGCGACATGGCCAAAATAGTGGTCATAGCGGTCATCAGAATCGGTCGGAGTCGTCTCCTGCCCCCCTCTTCGATTGCCTCTCTCAGTGGCAGTCCATCCCGGCGGCGCAGCAGATTGATGTGATCTACCAGCAAAATGGCGTTATTCACCGCAATGCCGCCCAACATGATACAGCCGATATATGATTGTATGTTAAAGGTGGTATTGGTTAAAAAGAGCATCAGTATCACACCGATAGCTGCAAGCGGTACGGAAAACATCACCACAAATGGATCTCGCAGAGACTCATAAAGTGAGGCCATCACCATATATACCAGAACTATCGCCAATATAAAGCTCATCAAAAGTTCGCGAAAGGCCTTCTGCTGCTCTTTGTAGTCACCGCCAAAAAGGATGCTGAAATCTCTGGGAACCGGCACATTCTGCAAGCCCTTCTGAATATCGGCTAAAACAGAGCCCATGTCCCGGCCGGTGATATTAGCAGTCACATAGACCACGCGCTCCTGGTCTTTACGTTCGATGAGCACCGGCCCCAGTCTTGGGCGAACTTCCACCACATTCCGGAGTACTACTCGCTCCCCTTCGGCATTGGTAACTGTAAGATCCAGAATATCCCGCAGCTCTTTTTTCTCAGCATCCTCGAGCTTTACCAGAATCTGATACTCGTTTTCCGCCTCCCTGTAGTTACCGGCAGCGGTTCCGGAAAGCACTGTTTGAAGCATGTTGGCAATCTTGGATACCGTCAGCTTCATATCGGCAGCCTTTTGCCGATCCACTATAATGAGTTCCTCCGGAGTTCCGGACTCCCTGCTTATTTTAATGTCGGTGATGCCGTCCACATTCCGGACGATCTCCCCAACCGCACGGGATAGAGCGTCGGATTTTTCAAGGTCATAGCCTCGCACCTCTATCTGGACCTTTTCATCTTCCCCTGTTCCGACCCGAAGCAAAAAGAGCCCCTGTCCGGCACGTGTGCGGATTGTGACTCCGGGCATAAACATGAGCTTTTCTCGAAGGGCCGCAGCGATTTCATCGCTGGATCTGGTACGTTTTTTTACCGGTTTCAGCGCAATACGCATCTCTCCGGAATTGGATCCCCTGGCTTGCCTGGTGGAACCGCCGATAAAGGATACCGTGTTTTCGATTTCCGGCACCTCCTTTTTTACGATGGTTTCGATTTTCTGAAAGGCCTGATTGACCAACTCGAGCCTGGTACCCACGGCCATCTCCGCAGATACCCGCACTTCGCTTTCATCCGCGGCGGGCATCAACTCGACACCGACCAGAGGAACCAGCAAAAAGCTTGCTAAAAGCACCAGAAGTGAAGCTCCTAAGATCAGCCCCTTGTGGTTGAGGGCAAAGCAGAGAATTTTTTTATACCCGTTTTCCATCCAGGTAAAAAACCGTCCAGTTATCTGAAAAATCTTCCTGCCCGGGGACATATCATCTTTTGTCTCAATAATGACCGAACTACGAACCCGGGAGGCCAGCATGGGTACAAGCGTCAGAGCCACAGCCAGAGAACATCCCAGCGAAAAACTCACTACGCAGGAAAGTTGTTTGAACATGATCCCGGACATGCCGCGCACAAAAATAAGCGGCAGAAACACCACAAGAGTAGTCAAGGTGCTGGCGATCACCGCGGCCATTATTTCCTGGCTGCCGTTTATAGCGGCTGATTCCGGGTTCTGGCCGGATTCTCCGAGCCGAAAGATATTCTCAAGCACTACAATAGCATTGTCCACCAGCATGCCGGTGCCAAGCGCCAGACCTCCAAGAGTCATCAGGTTCAGCGTAAACCCGCTGAAATACATCAGGGCAAAGGTGGCAACTATCGATATGGGAATCGCTGTGGCGATAATACCGGTGCTGAGAATGTTCCGAAGAAAAAGCAGCAGTATGAATACAGCCAGCACTCCGCCGTAGAGGAGGGTGGTACCCAGGTTTGTAATGGAGCGCTTGATATAATCAGAGGTGTCGATGATGGGAAAAATATGAAGCTGGGGGATATCCCGGTTAATTTGTTCAATCTCCTTGAGCACACCGGTCGCCACCTCCACGGTGTTTTTCCCGGACTGTTTGCTGACCGAAAGTCGCACGCCGGGCTTGCCGTTTATCCGAACAATCCGAGTTACTTTCTCCCAGGCATCTTTTACGGTGGCGATTTCTTTCAGCTGAATTGGCGCCCCTTCACGGATGGCGACCACCGTGTTTCTCAGCTCATCCAAACTGCTATAGACACCCGGGGTTCGTATGGTGACATCAAGCTGCCCCTGCTCAATAGTGCCGGCCGGTAGATTGATGTTTTCTTCCTTGAGGCGGGTTAGAAGCTCATCAATTGGAAGTCCCAGGGCTTTTATCTTTTCCGCATTCAGGTTGACGTGGATCTCCCTGTCCAGTCCGCCACGAATATCCAAAGAGGCCACCCCTGGAATCCGCTCAATCCTATTTTTAACCTGGTTGTCGATAATTCTTCTTATCTGGATGGGGTCAAGGTTGCTGGATACTCCTATTATGAGAACAGGAAAGGAGGCAAGATCATATTTACGCAGTCCGGGCCGTTCGGCATCTTCCGGAAGGAGTGGAATGACTCGATCCAACCGGTCCCTGATATCGTTGGCAGCAGCATCCAGGTCAGTACCCCACGTGAAAGTAACCCGGACCTGGCATTGGCCTTCGGCGGAGACCGAGGTGACTTCCTCCACCCCCGGCACCGCGCTCATGGCCTCCTCTATAGGGCGTGTAATCAGTTCTTCGACCTCCTCTGGGCTGGCATTTTCATATTCGGTGGTAATGCTCAGTGTCGGGTAGGTAATATCGGGCATCAGGTCGATGGAAAGCCTAGACAAGGAAATCCCGCCTATTATGATGACTATTAAAAAGACCATAATGGTTAACACCGGGCGCTGTACGGAAAAGCGGGAGATATTCATGAGTTACCTGGTAGAATAATCAAAGACCCGTCTTCCAGCAGGTGATGCCCCAGGGTCACCACTGAACCGGTAATAGGCGTATTCAGCACTTCCGCCTGGAAGCCGCTTATGATACCGACATTTACTGGAATAAACCGGACTTTTTGCTCTTTAATATCGGCTAAAAAAACCCCCTGGGTTCCGTTTCTCTTAACAAGGGCGGCTACCGGAACCACGGTGGCGTTTTCATGCTCATCAAATTGAATGTTAACCCGCACAAACATCCCTGGTTTCAGAAGCTTTTGCGCATTGGGGATTTCGATCTCCACCCGGGCCTCCCGGGATTTTTCTTGCAGAAAAGGGGCTATTCGAATTACTTTTCCGTTAAAAGTGCGTTCCGGAAACGCATCGGTTGAAATGATTGCTTCCAGTCCCAACTGAATCCTGGAATAGTCCCGTTCGATGACATGGATGGCGGCGATAAGCTTTCCGATATCGAGAATAGAGGCTATGGGCGTGTTAGGCGCCAACATGGCCCCTTCGTCCACAAACCGCTCCCCAACCACCATGTGCCCTGTAGTATTGTTTTCAGGCACTTGAATCTGAGCGTAAGAAAGCTGTACATTGGCTATCTTCAATGCCGCCTCTTTTTGAGATACCTGGGCAATAGCAACTTTCAGACCGGCCTGCTGTCTTTTAAATTCAGACTCTGCGGCATCAAACCTTGATTCGGAGAGTATCTTTTTTTCCCGCAACGCAACGCTTCGCTCATATTCCCGTTTTGCGTTTTCTATTGTGCTTTTCCGCTCCTGAAGATTTGCTCTGGCAACCTCCATTTCCGCTGTTGCCTGGCTGACCTTCTGGCGATATTCATCGTCATCCAGCACGGCCACCAGCTGCCTGCCTTTTACCGTATCGCCGATATGGACCAATATCTTTTCGAGCCGCCCCGCGATTTTCGGCGCCAAAATAAACTTAGAGAGCGGATACAGGGAGCCGGTAAAACTTCCCACTTGCTGTATGGAGGCTTTCTTTACAAGTTCAACCTCGACGGCAACCGGTATGTTTTGACGCTCGCGTTTGAAGCCTTTTCGGGAAGCAGAGCTTTTTTGATAGATCTGCCAACCTAAGAAGCCGAGTCCTGTCAAAATAATGATGATGACAAAAAATTTTTTCATATGGAAAACCTATAAGGTTATTCAGAGATGCAAAGCAGCATAATGTTTAGCATTTACAATTGATTATACACCTTTGGGGAATAATAACAATTAAAATATGTTGCTATTTAAGAAAGTTATTGTAATATATTATAAAATATTAACGGCCAACTTAGTTGTTAGATAAAAATTAAATACTACAAGTCAGGTATGATAAAATGCTTAAACTAAAAGGCCAATTTATTATATTATTTTTGATTTCTTCATCAATCCTTTTTTTAAGCTTTCCGTCCCAGGTTCTATCCCAGACTAAAGACCAAAATACCGGGCCCCAAAAAACAGAGCAAACTTCACCCTTAGTCCAAAGTATAGATACTCCGGTTCCAGGGAAAAAATTAGATAAGCCTGGAGAAAAAATAGGAGCGGGAATTGAAAAATTTGGAGAAAAGGCCTCGTCACATATTGGTGAATGGATAAATACAAGGGCTTTTGCCGGCATAACATGGCTAAAGCTTGGAGTTTGTCTTTTTTTGCTGTTTATTGTGGTCATTGTCGAACGACTGCTTAAATCCATAATTCAGAAAAAGGAGCGGAGCATACCCGCTGATGAAGAAAAAATGTCCTGGACAAAATTTCTTCTCTCAGCAATTGAAAAACCACTTTCACTAATCATTTGGATTTATGGTGTCTATATAGCACTATATCCTCTTTTAGTTCATTTTAAAGCTCCGGATGGCACCAATCTTGTTCATATTATAGCGCAAAGAATTGCCAGTATGGGCGGAATAATTGCAATTATCTGGTTTGCCTTCCGTTTAGTTCAAATCGTTGATGTAAAGCTGAAGAAATGGGCTGGTTTCACTGAAAGCACTATCGATGATATGTTTGTTCCTCTTGTAGGGAAAACATTAAGAATATTTATCATAATCATCGGTGGTATGATAATTATTCCAAACCTTACAGGCCTTCAACTGGGGCCATTAATTGCTTCACTTGGAATAGGTGGTTTAGCTGTAGCTCTGGCAGCCAAAGAATCTATTGCCAACTTTTTTGGAACCCTTACTATTCTATTTGACAAGCCTTTTCAGGTTGGAGAACGAATAGTTATTGACAACTACGACGGTACCGTTGAATCCGTGGGTTTCAGGAGTACGCGCATCAGGACATTGACCGGCCATCTGGTAAGCATTCCAAACGAAAAAGTCGTTAATTCAACACTTGAAAATATAGGACGAAGGCCCCATATCAGATGGCTCACGAATATCACCATAACTTATGATACGCCACCGGATAAAGTTGAAAAAGCAGTAAAAATCATAGAGGATATTCTTGATAACCATGAGGGGATGAACAACGATTTTCCACCAAGGGTATATTTCAACAATTTCAATGATTGCAGCCTGAATATTATGGTTGTTGCATGGTATCATCCTCCCGACTACTGGGATTGCCAGGTATGGATACAGAAAACATGTATTGAAGTTATGAGGGCGTTTGAAAAAGAAGGGATAGAGTTCGCTTTTCCAACCCAGACCGTTTATCTTGCAAACGACGAAAAACGCCAGCTTAAACTTCAATTATTATCAGGTGAAAACATACAGAAAGTATAGTTGTGTAATATTATAAAGTTACCTGTATATTATATTAATCTTGCCATATATTTTAAATATTTTCGGATCATCTCCAAATTAGTTGTAGCTAATTAAGACAAAACAAGGGGTTATCGCTTCCGCTTCACTTTAAAAATTTATTTATGATTTTTAATGCCCCGTCCGCTTGCGGCGGGGCGTTTCACGTCTTAACAAGGAGCCACCGCATGAAAATATTTACATCAGGGTCCCTGGCTTATGACCATATAATGGATTTCCCTGGAAAATTTGAGGATCATATATTACCTGAGAAAATACATATTATAAATGTATGTTTTACGGTTAACGGCCTTACCGATAAATTTGGAGGCACGGCAGGAAATATTGCTTACAGTCTTTCCCTGTTAGAAGAGAAACCGCTAATCCTGGCAACTGCCGGTAAAGATTTTGACAGCTATGAAACCTGGCTGCATCGACATAACCTTTCAACCGCAGGAATTAGGAAAATTCAGGAAGAATTCACTGCAGGCGCTTATATTACAACGGACAAATCAGACAACCAGATTACAGGCTTTAACCCTGGAGCAATGAAATATCCCTCACTCTATAATTTTGACGGAATTGGGCAGGAAAAGGCGATTGCAATTATAGCTCCCGGCAACATTGAAGACATGATAAGCTACAGCCGCATTTACAAGAAATACAGCGTACCGTATATCTTTGACCCTGGCCAGACTATTCCCGCATTGTCAGGCGACCAGATGGCAGATATGATTACCGGCTCCGAAATGTTGATATCAAATGACTATGAGCTGGAACTGATAAAGAAAGCTACTAAACTTGAAAGTTCAGATCTCCTTAAAATGACAAAGTGTATTATTACAACCCTGGGCGAAAACGGCTCAATAGTCTATTTTCAGGACCGGGAAACAAAAATACCATCGGCAAAAGCAAATATTTTATCTGACCCGACAGGTGCGGGCGATGCCTACCGTGCAGGAATGATTAAGGGTATGGTAACCGGAAAAGACATGATAACTTCCGCACAGATGGGAGCAACATGTGCCAGTTTTTCGGTCGAGCACCACGGCACACAGGAACATAAGTTCACACAGGAAGATTTCTGGAACCGTTATAAAACCAACTTTTTACTTAGCCATCTGCAGTTAAATTCGTGACTTTTTACGAGTTCATCACTTTTAATTCTTTATAATCCTCTGTGCCTTTGTGCCTGAACTACTACCAAAAATCGCTCAATTTAGATTGCAGGTAATCTTACAACAAATTTTGTTCCCTGTTTGTCAGAACCTTCAACCATTATGGCGCCACCGTGTTTCTGTATAATTTCGTGGCAAATGTATAGCCCAAGACCTGTTCCCTTGCCGACCTCTTTTGTAGTAAAAAACGGCTTAAAGATATCCTGTCGATGAGATTTTGAAATGCCCGGGCCGTTATCTTCGCACTCAAAGACAACCTGCTTTGTATCATTATCAAAGCGGGTTGCAATCGATATTAATCCTTTTCCCCCTTCAACAGCCTGAATCCCATTTTTAATAATATTCATTGCCACCTGCCCTAAGTTGGCGAAATTTCCCTGAATATCCGGCAAATTCCGGTCGTAGTTTTCAACTATTTCTATATCGCGTCCCTTATACTGATTATATAGTATCCTTAAAGCATCCTGTATTACCAGATTTAGATTAACAGCCTCCTCGTATGTTTGAGTCTGCCTGGAAAGCCCCAGAAGGCTTGCAACTATAGACCTTGCTCTGCCCAGCTCTTTGTCAGCAAACCTGAGATCATCTATAATGTCCTCCTGTTCCAAAACCGCAGCGTTATCACATTGAGACAGATCCTCTATCGTGGATTGTATAAGGCTTGTAACACTTGCAAGCGGGTTGTTCAGCTCATGGGCGGTCCCTGCCACCAGTTGTCCGATTGAGGCAAGGCTTTCAGAACGTATCAATTGTTCCTGAGTCCGTTCTTTTTCAGACAGAGCCTCTTGAAGATCCAATGTCCTTTCTTTAACCTTTTTTTCAAGGTTTTTGTTAAGATCATCAATCAGTTTGTAAGAGCGCGCATTTTCAACCGCCAGAGCGCACTGGCTGGCAAGTGTTTCAAAAAGATCCATGTCTTCAGGTGTAAAAAGATCGCCGGAAAGCTTTTCACCAAGCACAATAAAACCGTTTAATCTTTTTTCAAAAATCATTGGAAGAATTATCTGGGCATATAGCCTGTCCATATCTGAAAGCACATCCAGGATATCGGGTTCGCCTGATATCTGTATAAGTTTTTTCCTTATAATCGGCTGTTTTTTCTTTTTAATATATTGAATAATGGATTCACTACCGGTCATTGATATAGAACTTACAAAATTACAATATTTCCCCCGAGCCGCAAAATATTCGCAACCGGATTCGGATAAACCGCATAAAAACAGGCTGCAGTAGTCAACCTTCATTACATTTACAACAGTATCCATAAGAAGTTTGGCAATTTCATCAAGATTAAGAACAGAGGCTATCATTCGGCTTACATCTTTGATGGTTTTTTGATAATCATACTTCCCTTTTGAGAAGATGTTATCTATCACCCCCTGAATTTTTGCTTTTAGAGGCCCAATTGCAAAAACAATTAGAAGAAAAAAGAGCAGATGGAAAAATATTGAATCGGAAAAGTCAAAATCCGTAAAAAGCCTGTTTGCGAAAAGGATAATAAGGGCATACATGCAGGTAAGCAGCGCTGTTATCAGCGAGTAAACCAGGCTCTTTTTGATAAGTATCCCCATGTCGAGCAGATCATGCTTAAAAAGGCCTGTTGCGAAAACAACAAGAGGAATAAAGCTGAAGCAGCCCGGAGGATATACTGAATATCCTAAAATCGGAAGAACGTTCAGCCCGTTCATAAGCCCCATAATTCCAAATCCTGCAAAAACATATTTCAACCTGTTTTTTTGGATGCTGCTTTTTTCATTGCGAATTGCCTGAAAAATAAGTGTAAGGATAATGATGGTTACGCACAAAGCTCCGATCCCGAAAAGAGGATAAAGGACGCCCCCTTTTGCAAAAAAACCGAATGAATGTTTTTGCATGGACTCGATATAAAGAGACGTGGGAATAAACCACATAAGGATAAAGGCAAAGGCATATGATAGTCTGACAAGCCAGATTTTACCGGAAATGTTAAGGTATGAGTGAAAAAAGTGGATATATACGGGGAAGCTGTAAATTATAAAAAAATGATCTATACGGCTGATTGTCAGCGCCAGGCCGGGGGATTTCACGTTAAATGCAAACAATATGTCTATGTAAAGAAAAGAACCGAGTATGCAGGTAATAAAAAACAGGATATTTATTTTTGTCCTGCGTCCACGTATAATGGTTAAAAGAGCAAGCCCTAAAAAGCAGCACAATGTCAGGAATGGCGGGATGTTAATAAGTAAGTTCATTTGTTGCTTTGTTTGTCTAATGGCCGGCTTACGGCTTTATCAAGCATTTCATGCGCATGGTCAAGGGTGGCTCTGGTGATTTCCACTCCGCCTAACATTCTGGCTATTTCTTTGACCCGTTCCTTGTCATCAAGCGGTGTTATGCCGGTTATAGTTCTTCCGAGAGATACCTGTTTTGAAATCCTGAAATGATAGTCCCCGAATTTTGCAATCTGCGGCAAGTGGGTTATGCAGATTACCTGATGATAACGTGCAAGGGAAGACAGTTTTTTCCCCACGACCTCGGCCACGCCTCCCCCTATCCCGGCATCAACCTCGTCAAAAACAATGGTTTCAACCGATTCCGTCTTGGCCAGAATGGCTTTTAAGGCAAGCACCACCCTTGAAAGTTCGCCTCCGGATACAATGCTTGAAAGCGGCTTTAAAACCTCGCCGACATTCGGCGCTATCATGAATATAGCCCTGTCGATTCCGGTTTCACTTATAGCTTTATTATCACAGGTAAGATATGAATTAATACTTTCCCCTGTTGGGCCATTAATTGGGGGTATTGATTGAAGTGATATTTTAAATTTTGTTTGAGACATCTCAAGCGTGGACAGCTCCTTTTCCACCTTTTTAGCCAGGATATCGGCTGACTGTTTTCTTTTTTTTGAAAGATTCTCCGCAGAGCCTGCTAATTTGGCGTGCAAAGTATCCAGCCTTGCTTCTGTCTCGGCTATGTTTTCAGATAGATTTGCTATTTTTGAAAGCTCTTGATCTATTGACTCAAGATACGCAAAAATTGCCTCAAGTGATCCTCCGTATTTTCTCTTTAACTTATGAAGGGTGTCAAGACGCTCTTCAACCTCCTCAAGAAGCCCTTGATCCATCTCTACGTTTTTTTGGTAATCTCTAAGCCCTTCAGCAATATCCTCCAGGTTGAATATTGATTTAGCCAGCCCTTCCACATGCAGACTAAGCGCGGGATCGATCAGGCTCGCCTTTTCAAGCCTCTTTTTTACCTCTACAATGCGTTCTACTATTGCCCCCTGTGCGCTGTAAAGCTCTTCAATGCTGCCATTAACTGCCTGATAAAGGGCCTCCCTGTTTTTAAGCCGGATTCTTTTCTGCTCCAGAGCCTTATCTTCACCAGGACTGATAGAGGCGTCAATTATCTCTTTTTTCTGGAATTCAAGCAGCCTGATATGTTCATCCTGCTGATCGCCGGCAGCTTTCAGTTCCTGCAGCATCTTTATCATTTGTACTATTTCATGATAATACCTGTAAACCTCTGCTCGCTGAGGCATCAAGTCGCCGAACTGGTCGAGTATTAAAAGATGCTGTTCCTCTTTTAAAAGCCCTTGATGAGCATGTTGGCCTGATATGCTGGCTAAGTTTTCTGTTATTGAATTCAGCATCTGTATGGTGGAAAGGCAGCCGTTTATATATATTCTGTGCCTGGCTTTGCGGGAAATAATTCTTCTGATTACAAGTTCTTCAGATTCATCAAAACCTTTCTCTTTCATGATTTGGGCGAGCCTGCTTCCAGGTGTAATTTGAAACAATGCTTCAAGCTCCGCCGCCTCACATCCTGTGCGGATTAATCTTGGCGTTGCCTTGCTGCCAAGCAGCAGATTTACCGCGTTTATTATAACAGACTTGCCCGCACCTGTTTCACCGCTTAATATGCTAAGTCCATCTGAAAAACTTATATTAAGCTTATCTATTATAGTAAAATTTTTTATGGAAAGCTCTCGAAGCATAAAACAAGATATGCTCTAGGCATACATCCTTTGCTGTTCCCCTGCCTGTGCGTGCGAACACGCACAGGCAAACTGAATACTGACCCCTGATTGAGCTTTGGCTCAATCAGAATATAACATTGCATAACCATTTTTATTTGTAAAGATTATACTCTTATCCGGCATTAAGAGCTTTTACAAAAAATCCTTTACACAAAAAAACAGTGCTGATATATAATAATACCAGGCAACTAAACTGCCTCGCAAGTTATCTAAAATTCAGAAGAAATACAATGCATAAATTATTAACCGACCAGTCATGCCTAACAATTGAAGATTCCCTGTATTTCCCGCAGCTTGTCGGAGCAAAGCGGAGATCCCGTCCCAGCGGTACTGCGGGGAGTTTCAAACAAGCCTTGCACCTGGTTGAGAAAGTCTGTAATGTAAAAAATACCGGCTTTTGCCGATCAAAACGTAAGTAGCCTTTTTAAATTTTTTTACTCATTTAGAGCAATAAGTTAAAAATGTTGTTTTTTCATTTCAAAAAATTACTTTCCGTTGTAGCATTCTTGTTGTTTGGAAGCATTGCAGTTGTCTTATGGCAGAATCAAAACAGCCACAGGCATGAACTGATTCTCAGGCATACGGAAACCTCTGCGCAGCAGATACGGATTCGTGCAGAAGAGCTGATAAACACCAGCATGGCCTCCCTCGAACTCCTGGCCGAGAGATGGGTCGAAAGGAGGCCGCCCGATTTCAGCCAAAAGCGTTTTCTTCAATTTGCCGATGCCTTTTATAACCATTTCCCAGGATTTACCGGAATAAACCTTATCGATCCTGAGGGTATTATTCAATGGGTCTTTCCTGAAAAGGAAAATGCGGTTTTAAAGGGCAGGGTTGTTTACTCCGGTTACCGGAACGCATTTGAAAAGGCCGGGCAAAACCATGAATACTCTCTTACGCCTTGCATCGAGCTTTATCAGGGCGGAATCGGCTTTGAAGCATTCCTGCCATTGATCTATGACGGCAGGATTCAAGGGTATCTGAACGGGGTTTTTCAGGTTAAGAAGATCATGGATCTTTGTCTGGCCAAAAATATTTTTAATGATTTTTGGATAAGGCTCCATGAAGACGGACAGTTGATTTACACAAATTTGGAGCAAAGGGGAATAAGCTCTAAAGATAAGAGACCGCGTGTGCTTCAAGAGATCCATTTTTCCGGAAAGATGTGGCAACTGGAGCTTGAACCCAAAGCAGCCGATTACAAATCATTAGGTATCCGGAATCTTCCGCTCCTGATTTTTGGCATTGTTATTTCAGCGGTTCTCTCCTTTCTGCTTTATCGCCTCTTACGGCGGATAGAAATGTACAGAGAGGCAATAGACAATGCTGTTTATGAAGTCAGCCAACGAAATCTTGTCGAAGATGAGCTGCGGGAGAATGAAAAGAGGTTAAAAGAGCTTCTTGCTGAAATCGCCGCCAAAAATAAAGAGCTTGGGACCTTTGTATATATGGTTTCTCATGATCTGAAGACCCCTATTGTTACTATTGAGGGTTTTATCGGCGCCATGCGAGAAGATTTTGGGGATCAGATATCTGAGGGCCAGGAAGAGTATCTCAGGTATATGAGTGATGCAGCCCTGAAGATGGACTCTCTGATCAATGATCTGCTGGAACTTTCCCGTATCGGTCGCATGACAGAGCAAAAGAGCAGGTTCTCTTTTGCCGATGTTGTAGAAAAGGTCTTGAACCCGCTTCGACCACGGATTAAGGCAAGTGGTATTGAGGTGAACATTCAGGGAGATATTCCGAATATCTATGGTGAAAAAAAGCGTTTTATGCAGGTTGTTGAAAATCTATTGGTCAATGCTGTTAAATATATCGGGAAAGAGAACCCCGGCCCTCGTATTGATGTCGGAGTTTATGGTCACGAGGGGCAAAACGTGTTTTTTGTCCGCGATAACGGCATTGGTATTGAGGAGATGTACTTTGAAAAAATTTTTCAGGTTTTTCAGCGGCTGCCGTCTGCAAAAAAGGCAGGAGAGGGAACCGGCATTGGCCTTGCCATTGTAAAGAGGATTGTAGAACATCACGGTGGGAGTGTCTGGGTTACATCAACGCCGGGAGAGGGGAGCACCTTTTTCTTTACCATTAATGATAAGGAGTCTTAAACATGAAGTATCAACCTTCAAACATCCTGCTTGTAGAAGACGAGAAAGCTCACGCACAACTGACAAAACGGGCAATCCGAAAGGCCGGCAATGCAAACCGGATTGATGCTGCATGCGACGGAGAAGAGGCGCTTGATTATCTCTTCAACAAAGGAAAATATGCTGATAAGTCTAAGTACCCATGCCCAGGCTTGATCCTGATGGACATCAAACTGCCGGGCATTGATGGAATAGATGTTTTGAAAAAGATCAAACAGGATCCAAGTCTGAGGAAGATTCCCGTGATCATGCTCACCACGTCGGAACGGGAAGAAGATATTGCCCGGTCTTATGATTATCATGCCAACAGCTACCTGACCAAGCCGGTAGGATTCAAGGAGTTTGAGGAAAAAATCAGGCAGATCGATTTTTACTGGATGATTCTCAACCAACCCCCTGTGTTGGAAGAGTAAAGAGGTTAACGGGCTCACGCTTATGGAAACATTAAGGCTTGTAATAATCGAGGACGAAGAGGCGCATTTCAGCCTCATGAAACGGTCGATTGCCAATAACCTGCCGAATGTATCAGTGTATCATTTCCCGGAGGCCGGCGCCTGTCTTGAAAAACTTGATGAGATAATGCCTGATATAATTATCAGCGATTATCTTATGCCGGGCATGAACGGAATCGAGTTTCTGGAAGCTTTGAATCGCAGCAATAAACAAATCCCCGTCATAATAACCACAGGTCAGGGCGATGAGGATATTGCCGTACAGGCCATGAAACTTGGAGCATGGGATTATCTGGTAAAGTCCGCTGATTTCTTTACCCTGCTCCCAAGTGTTATTAAAAAGGTTGTTCGCGAATTCAAGCTTAAGGAATCGCTGCTCAAATCTGAAAGACGATTCCAGGACCTGGCTGAGAGAACACCAAATTGGATATGGGAAATGGACGCACAGGGCAGATACACCTATTCCAACCCCGTAGTTCAATACATTTTAGGATATCGTCCTGATGAGGTAATCGGCAGGCACTTTTATGATTTCTTTTTTGAAAAAGAGAGGGAGGCCTTAAGGCATAATGCCTCTCAAGTCATGGCCAAAAGAAGACCTTTTTCCGCCTTTGAAAATAGACTTATGCACAGAGATGGGTATGAAGTCATTATGGAAACCAGCGGCGTTCCATTCTTCGACAAAACAGGAAACCTTTCAGGCTATCGTGGTATTGATAGGGACATTAGTGAGCGCAAGCGGGCTGAAGAACGTGTCCGTAGCCTTTCGCAACAACTGATGAGAACGCAGGAAATCGAGCGGCAACGCCTTTCTGCTGACCTCCATGACCATCTGGCCCAGGAACTCTCTACCTTAAAAATCAGCCTTGACACCCTTTTTGATAACAGACAAGAGGCTTCGGTCGAAACAAGGCAGGTGGTTTCCGATTTGTCCAAAATAGTACACGGAATCATTATGAATGTGCGGGAAATGGCTTATGGCCTGCGTCCTGTTGGACTTAATCACCTTGGGCTGATTCAGACCATTGCTCAATATTGCGAAGATTTCTCAACTAAAAACGCAACAAAGGTTGACTTTTTTTCAGCCGGCGTAGATGAATCAAAACTGGATATTGATACAAAGATCATGCTGTTCCGTCTGGTTCAGGAGGGCCTTAACAACATCAAAAAACACGCCTGTGCCGACAGCGCCGTTATCAGACTGGTCAAGTCCTTTCCTGACATTATTCTTCGCATGGAAGACAACGGCAAGGGATTTGACGTTAAAAAGCAACTGGCTGATATATTTGATGAAAAACAGATGGGTCTCCGGATCATGGAAGAAAGGGTAGGCTTTCTTAATGGAAAAATCAAAATCGAGTCCCGCCTGATGCAGGGCGCGAAAATTCTGATAAAGATACCTTGCATGGAGAAAGAGATTGAATAAAAAGAAAACCGTCTTGATTGTTGATGATCATCCTCTTTTCAGAGAGGGCCTTAAGTCAATTCTGGCAAACTGCTCCGGGTTTGAGGTGATCGGAGAAGCTGAAAACGGTCATGAAGGGATCAGAAAGGCGGAGAAATTAAGACCCGACCTGGTAGTAATGGATCTCTCTTTGCCGGATCAAAGCGGCATCGACGTTACCCGCAAGATAAGGAGCATTCTGCCTGAGATACACATTATGATACTGAGTATGCATTCCAAGATTGATTATATTACCGAGGCATTTCGAGCCGGGGCAACCGGATACGTGGTCAAGGAATCAGCTTCAGAAAGGCTTGTCGAGTGCCTGAAGGCCATATCAAAAGGTGAGTATTTTTTAGACACCTCCATTTCTCATAAGGTAGTCAAAAGCCTTATGGAGTCGGATAAAAAAGAAGCAAAGATCACGGATGCCGGCTACAATACACTGACTCCCCGCGAGCAGCAGGTCATGCGTCTGCTTGCCGATGGACGTTCCGCCAAAGATATCGCCAAAGAGCTTTTTATCAGCCCCAAGACCGTTGAAAATCACAGAACAAACATCATGAATAAGCTTGACCTTCACAGCACCATGGAACTGGTCCGGTGTGCGGCAAGGCTTGGTCTGATCGACGTGGACATCTGGAAAGGCTAGGACAAATTCCCCCCCTCCCGGGTATTCCCCTCATAAAAATGAGCCCCTCCCTCTATTTACAAACCAGATTCAATCGAGTAGCTAAATAGTCAGATCGTAGGCCACTCGACCGATTCTCTACTCAACCAATTGTAAGCGAAGCGAACCAATGAAAAAGAATTTTCTGAACATAACAGAGTTGATCAGAAGTCTTCAGCGCACTGAAGGAAATTTTGATTGTTTCCTCAGGGCACAGGAGTTTTGTGACCGGTTGGACTGCGCATGGCGCCGGTACTGCCTTAAAACGCAACAACCGGTTTTATTTGAGAAAGAGGAATAGGATGAGAAAGGGAAATATTCCATAAAAACCTTGAACCCTTAAACAAGCAGTCTATTCCAGTCTTGTTTACAGGAAAAGAGGCGCCGCAACTGGTTCCGGAAAACAACAGATTTTTTCGGGTTATGGAGGTAGAAGGCAATGATACAAACAGCATTAAGTACAATAGAAAAGGATTTATCGCTATTTTACGACCATAAGAGCTATGATTTATCGCTATTTTACGACAATGAGAGCTATATAGATTGCTGCCTCGAACTTGCACAGGATAAGCTGTCTTCTTATGACACCATTGCCGGCATCAAAAATCATGAAGCAGACATCAATATCTATAAAAACATGGATTTTTTGGAGAAACCAAAGAATATCAGTATACTGGATGAAAATTGCCTGACAAATTCGGATTATGTTAGAGCGTATAAATGCATTCTTGAAGGCAGATTGTTTTCAGAACATGCTGCTGCGGGTGAGGCAACACGGCTTGGCCTTGGCACTAAATACTTGATCAATATTGCCGAAGAACTGTCTTATGAGAAAATTGCGAAAATCATGACCAGAGAAAGAGATTTTGCTGTTCTGCCGGAAGAGGTTTTGAAAAAAGCCGGCTGCCGTCCGGAAAAATTATTGCCGCTATCCCTTGGCACAAGACATATGCTGCAGTTTTCATTTGATATTTATAAACTTGCGAAAACTTATGGATATGATCCAAAAAAAGTTCTTTTAAAGCAAAAAATGCTTGTTGTGCTTAATGAAGCTACTATCGACAGGATTATCATGGAGTTTATGCTCAATAGCTTCTTCGGTTTTAAGAGGGAAAATGTGTTGTTCATGGCCCAGAAAAAATACCACGGCATAAATCTGGTTGATGGAGAGTTTGTTTATGATAAGAATGCGCCTGAACGTCTCCACAATCATGGCCAGATGGTTATACAGCAAACAATGGATGACCAGATTTTCAGAGTTGATAAGAAAGGTCGCAGGACATATCTTACAAGCTGGGAATTCGGAGAAACCTTAAAAGAAATGGACGACAAGATCTCCTATAATATAGATGACATGGGATATCTAACAGGCTCAATTGATTATGAAAGCCTGGCTTTTGCATTAAAAAAAGCCAGAGACGGCTGCAGAATGATAATGGAAGTCGTCAGCAACGATCCGGAAAATCCTCAAAAAGGCGGGATGGCGGCTTTTGATGGTCTCCTTGGAAGAAATGTGATGATCGAGGCTTTTCAGCTCAAAGGCATAAAAAATCATGAAATAAAATATCTTAACAAGAACTTTAACCATTATCCGGAGCCTTATGAGTCATGGTCGATATTAAAGGAATATGGCTTAAACATGCCTGTATCCGTTAAGAATGGCTATCTCTATTTCCAGCCTGTCCAGGGTGACATTAATTTCCTTGTAAATACTGAATTTTTCAGGAGAAAAGTATTGAAACCCATAAAAGCATGGAAGTCTCCCGCAACAACACCTATTGCGATTAAGAATATGCGCTTGCAGGATAGACAGAAAGGCTTTAAGGGATATGCTGAATTTTTTCTGGACGACAAGCTTTTCTATCCCGTACTTTTTTCGGCTTGATCAAATGGGGTGAAAATTCATAAATCATATCTTTCTTTTGTGCCTTTGTGCCTTTGTTTTTACCAAAAAAAGAGGTTTAAGATGAAGAAAATAATGATCAAAACAGATTGCCCTGAAGCTTATAATGTGTTAATTAAAAACATGAGGATGCTGTTTCCGAGGTGTGAAATACAGATACTGTCGGCGGGAATTAAAAACTTTAAAGATGCTTCAACGGCTTTGGAACTTTCGACTGCGAATAAACAAACAAGTCTTTGACAAAAAGCCCGGTATGATTCTTTAGTTGTTGAGCAAAGCACATGGGAGGCTACATATCCAATATGTGCTTTAAAAGGGTGGTTCTTTCGCTTCTTGTTACAGCGCTGTATTGAACCGCCCTTTTCTTTTTATCTCCTTAAACATCTTAAACAAAAGAAAGGAAGATTGCCATGATAAAACAACTTTCCTTTACCAGGCATGAGCACAAAATCCTTCCAAACTTCAGGCAGATGATCAGCAAGGCAGAATCTACCGAGGATGTGAAAAAGTTTTTCGTCTATACTGCCATCGAACTGTTTGGAAATATTTTTGAAGGAAAAATGGATTTTGAGTATGAGGATATCGCTCTTATGCCGGATAGCGACCATCATTACAAAGTAAGCAAGAGGCTTCTTTCTTTGGAAGATTTTAATTCTGCCTGGAATAATTCCGACCTGCCGGTCATAATTGACCACTTGGCAGAATCGGCTATACACCGGTACAAACACCTTCAAAAACATCCAGAAAAAACCGATGCCAAGATCAAGTTCCCATGAATAATTCAGACCGGATCATACAGAATCCTGCGCCTGGAACACGTGTTCTTCTGTTTCAAGGCGATACAAAGAAATTTACCCTTTTGCTGCCTCGTAAACAAGAGGGGAGCGCATGGCTTCGTACCAACATCGGACATGCCGGAATCGCCAGGCAGGAAATATTCAGGGAGGTGCTTAATGATGAACCTCCGCTGGGACGGGACTGGTTCGACATTCCCATGTCCAGTGTTGATGACCGGCGCTTTCAGGTCACCCTCCCTGTTTGTGAAACAGGATATTTTGAAGCCAAATGTTTTTTCTTGAAAAAAGGTGAAGTTGACCCGATATGGCCGGATGGGCCTAACACGGCTATAAACGTTGAGCCGGCAGACACCTGTTGTTCAAACATAATCTACAATACATTCGTGCGGCAGTTCAGCCCGTATAAAGGCGGCCGCCTTCTTGATCCGGCTGAAAAGGACCGGATCATGGCCCTTGACAGGGCTGGTTATGCAGTAATCCCGCCATCCGGAACATTTCGCGAACTTATCAAAGAGCTCGATTTTATTGTGGGGGAACTGGGGTGCAGAATTCTTCAATTGCTTCCGGTCCATCCCACGCCAACCACTTACGCTCGCATGGGACGTTTTGGAAGCCCGTATGCGGCATTAAATTTTACCTCGGTTGATCCGGCTATGGCTGAATTCGATTCACGGGCAACTCCCCTGGAGCAGTTCATCGAGCTGGTAGACGCAATCCATGAACGGAATGCCAGGGTTTTTATCGATATCGCAATCAACCATACGGGCTGGGCAGCCGAACTCCACGATACCCACCCGGAATGGCTTGTCCGGGACCAGGACGGACATATTAAGGTTCCCGGAGCATGGGGGGTAATATGGGCGGATCTGACAAATCTCGATTTCACCAACAAAGACCTGTGGCAGTATGTGGCAGATATCTTTCTCACATGGTGTCGACGGGATGTGGATGGTTTTCGCTGTGATGCAGGATACATGATTCCTGTCCATGTTTGGAAATACATTATTGCCAGGGTCCGGGACCAGTATCCTGATACGGTTTTTCTCCTCGAAGGGCTTGGCGGAAAAATTTCCGTGACCAGGGAGCTTTTAAACAAGGCCGATTTTAACTGGGCTTACTCGGAACTCTTTCAAAATTATGACCGAAACCAGATTGAAAGCTATCTTCCGGGAGCTATTGAAATCTCTCAAAATGAAGGAATCATGGTCCATTTTGCGGAAACTCATGACAACAATCGCCTGGCTGCCCGCTCAAAGACCTTTGCCAGGATGCGTACCGCTCTGTGCGCTCTTTGTTCCAGCAATGGGGCCTTTGGTTTCGCCAATGGGGTGGAATGGTACGCAACGGAAAAGATCAATGTTCACGAAGCCCCTTCTCTTAACTGGGGGGCGGCAAATAACCAGGTTAATCATATACGCAGGCTCAACACTCTGCTCAAGCTCCATCCTGCTTTTCATGACCGGACCGAACTGAAACTTATGCAGCAGGGCGAGGAAAACCATATTGTTCTGCTGCGGCACCATATACCTTCCGGAAAGAAGCTTCTAATTGTGGTGAACCTTGATGATGAGAACCAGACCCGCGGGTCATGGAATCAGGAACAGGTGGGAATGCGAGGACCGGTGTTTACGGACCTTCTTGCGGAAAAGGAAGTAGTTGTCATCGAGTCCGGAAGGCAACAGACTTATCTCCTTGATCCCGGCCAGGTTCTCTGCCTTACTTCCGATCAAAGCGATATCGATCTCATTCAAAACAGGGATGATTTGAAGTTCGGGCTTTTGGATCGAATTAAAAAACAGCGCCTGCGCGCAAACGCCCTTGATGTGTTTCAATACTACAACGCCGCCGGTGATCTTGGGGAGTTTGATCCTGATTCTGCCGCGCTGCAATTAGCTGAAGATCCTGTTGAGTACTGCCGAAAGCTCAATCCTTTCAGCATGGAGCCCCGTGTGATAACCTGGCAATGGCCCAGTGACTTGAAGCGTGAAGTAATGGTGCCCCCGGATCATTTTCTTCTGATACGCGCCAGCTATCATTTCCGCGCCAAAATTATGAACAAAGACCGGTTCATGGCATATAAAGAAAGTTTGCCCTGCATTGACGGGTCGTTTTTTGCGCTTTTTCCCCCGCTCCAGCCTCCGGCGGTTCATCGCTCTCATACCCTGAAATTATCGGTTTACACACCGGAAGGCTGTGAACATGTTGATGCGCCTCTTTTTTTTCTGTCCAATGCAAAAGATGCAAAAGTGAAAAGAATCTTTCACCGATCGGAATTGTTGCATCACCCCCTCTCGCTGCTTGGAACAAACGGCCGTGGAGGTATGCTGCGGGCCAATGTTTTGTGGGGAAAATTAGGGAGCCGGTACGATGCCCTGCTTGCCGCAAACCTGAATCCTGAATTTCCGGAAGACAGATGGATCATGTTTGCACGATGTCGGGCATGGCTCGTGTTTCAGGGCTATTCTCAGGAAATCTGCTTTGATTGTTTTGATCGTTTTTGCTTTGACTACAATTCCCGTGGATTCTGGCTATACCATATCCCTGCCGGACAGGGAGAGTATGTATCGCTCAGCATAGGAATCGAGATGACAGATGATCAGAATGCTGTTCAATTAGTCTTTTTTCGCAACAAAGCCAAAGGCCAAGCCAGGATGCTGGCCGACTGCCAGCAGGTTCAAATCATTCTCCGGCCCGACATTGAAGATCGCAATTTTCACGAAACCACAAAGGCATATCTGGGACATGAACATTTATGGCCGCAATTTGTGACGGCTAATTCTCGTGGTTTTAGCTTTGTGCCAAAACCGGAACGTCAACTTCAGATTAAGATTTCAAAGGGCTCTTTTGTGTTGGAGCCTGAATGGCATTACATGGTGCATCGCTATATGGATGCCGAAAGGAACCTTGATCCTGATTCGGATCTCTTCAGCCCCGGTTATTTTTCCTGCTTTCTGGCCGGAGGTAAGGCTGTAAAATTGACAGCCAGCGTCATGGGCTCGCTGGAGCAAGTGCCCTTACAGCATGGTTCTCTGAATAGTTCTTTTGGCCGGCAGATAAAATCTTTTGCTTTTAAGGACAAATTTTCATATAAACCGGGTGAAGCACTTAAACAGGCGCTTGATCACTACGTGGTGAAAAGAGGAGCCTTAAATACCGTGATTGCCGGATATCCCTGGTTTCTTGATTGGGGGCGGGATGCACTGATTTTTGCCCGTGGTTTGATTGCAGCAGGAAGGACGAAAGACGCGCGGGCTATCTTAAAACAGTTCGGGCAGTTTGAAATAGACGGAACTCTTCCGAATATGATACTGGGCAGGGACCCTGCAAATCGTGACACATCTGATGCGCCACTCTGGTTTTTCGTAGCATGCTCTGATCTGGTCGAAGCCGAAGCAAACAAAGACTTTCTGGAAGAAAAATGCGGCAGCCGGACAGTGCGCCAGGTTCTTCTTTCTATTGGACGCTCCATGATTGCAGGCACTCCAAATAATATCCGGATGGATCCTGAATCAGGCCTGATTTTCAGCCCGGTTCATTTTACCTGGATGGACACCAAACACCCTGCGTGCAGTCCACGCGAAGGGTATCCTGTCGAAATTCAGGCGCTCTGGTTTTTTGCTCTTTCCTTTTTAGCAAATATCGATCATAAAGAGGCTGGAAACAAATGGAAAAATATGGCCGGCCTGGTTCGATCGTCGATCCTTAACCTCTTTTTGATCAAGAAAGATGGATATTTGTCGGACTGTCTCCATGCTGGTTCAGGCAAACCAGCCGGGCTGGCTGATCAGGATGATGCTCTGCGGCCAAATCAGCTTTTAGCAATTACACTGGGAGCTGTTTCCGACACAACAGTCTGCCGCAATATCCTGGCGGCCTGCGAAGAGCTTCTGGTGCCCGGCGCCATTCGGAGTCTTGCAGATAGACCGGTTAGTCGTCCAATAACGATTATGCATAACGGAAAAGCGATTAATGACCCGCACCATCCCTATCAGGGAAAATATTTGGGAGATGAGGACACGAAACGGAAGCCTGCGTACCACAACGGCACTGCCTGGACATGGCTCTTCCCCACGTTTTGCGAGGCATGGGTCAAGACATACGGAAAGAATGCAAAAGAAACCGCCCTGGCATGGCTTAGCAGCAGTACCAGGCTTATGGATCAGGGGTGCGCAGGCCACGTGCCTGAAATTCTGGACGGCGATTTTCCTCACAAGCAAAGGGGCTGTGACGCACAGGCTTGGGGGGCAAGCGAACTCCTGAGGGTATGGGAGCAAATCAGTATGATAACAAAGTGTGAAGTGAGTAAAACCGGTTACAAGTGACTCCCGCCCCGGCGGGATTAAATGAATAAAAGAAAGTTATTATTTTAAAAAATATTGAATATTATATAGAGGATATATAAAATGGAGCACTTGCAAACCTTTCAGGTATTTCCAAACATCCCTGAGAAGCTTTCTTTTCTCGAAGAGCTCTCCAGAAATTTGTGGTGGTCATGGAAACAGGATGCTATAGGGCTCTTTCGCCGGATTGATTCAAAGCTCTGGGAAGAGTCTAAACAGAATCCAATTATTTTGTTAGCGCGCATTTCTCAGACTCGTCTTGAGGAACTGGCAAAGGATGAGAGTTTTCTTGCACACCAGAAGCGGGTGAAAGAGGATTTTGCAAAACGGGTCTGCGCCAGTGTGGATTGGTCTGAATATTTATCAGGGGAAGAAGGGGTAATTGCCTATTTTTCCATGGAGTTCGGAATTCATGAGAGCCTTCCCTTGTTTGCCGGCGGGCTTGGCATCCTTGCCGGTGACCATCTGAAAGCCTCATCCAACATGGGCCTTCCTCTGGTAGGCATATGCCTTTTCTATCGACATGGTTACTTTCACCAATTTCTTGATCTGAATGGAAGTCAGCAGGAGGAGTATCCGGAAACCGATCTTTATAGTCTTCCTGTAGAAAAGGCCAAAGATATCCTGGGAAACGAGATACATATTTCTGTGACAGGACCGGACGGGGAAATCCATGCATGTGTCTGGATGGTCAGGGTCGGCTGCATTCCTCTTTATCTGCTTGACACTAATCTGCCGCAAAATCCCCCAAAAATCCGGGATATCACCTCCAGGTTGTATACCGGCGATCCGGAAATGCGGCTGGCCCAGGAAGTGCTGCTTGGAATCGGTGGCATGCGCGCTCTTAAAGCTATGGGAATCAATCCGGCAGTATGCCATATGAACGAAGGCCATTCTGCCTTTTGCAGTCTGGAACGGCTCATTCAAATCATGTCTAAGTATAATATAGATCTAAAAACAGCTCTTGAGATCATTCCGAGGACCAATATCTTTACCACGCACACACCTGTGAACGCTGGTTACGACAGGTTTCCTGTTGATCTCGTAAAACCGTATCTTGACCCGCTGCGGGAGCGCCTGGGGGCTACAGAGGATGAAATTTTATCCTGGGGGCAACCATCGATAGAGACTCATTCGAACGAACCCTTTTCCATGTTTGTTCTGGGGCTCCGTATGGCCCAGTACTGCAACGGCGTCAGCCGGCTGCACGGAAAAGTTGCACGAAGGATGTGGTCGCATGTCTGGCCTAAGAGATCAGAAGATGAGACCCCCATTTCCCACATTACAAACGGAGTGCATCTTCAGTCGTTTGTTTCAGGTAAGTATACCACACTTTTTGAACGCTACCTCGGGCCTGACTGGTTCATGAGTTCACGCATGATGGATAATATCAAACGGATCGATGGAATATATGATGAAGAGCTGTGGCAAGCCCATGAAATGAACCGTTCCAGTCTTATCGGCACTTGTCGCGAGCTGATAACAAAGCAGCACGGGCGGCGAAATATTCCTAAATCGATTATGGAGGCCATACAATCGGTTTTAGATCATGACATATTGACTATCGGTTTTGCTCGTCGATTTGCCACTTACAAGCGTGCCAACCTGTTGATGAACGATCCCGAGCGATTCGAGGCGATCATTAATTCCACGACACATCCTGTGCAGTTTATCTTTGCGGGAAAGGCTCACCCTAAGGATAATGAAGGAAAGGAACTGATAAAAAGAGTTTTTGAGTTTTGTCAAAAAACAAGCGTGCGTCACAGGGTCGTTTTTGTTGAAGACTATGATATGCATATTGCACGATATCTTGTACAGGGGGTGGATGTCTGGCTCAATACCCCGAGACGTCCTTTGGAGGCATGCGGCACGTCCGGCATGAAAGCTGCCATAAACGGCGTTCTTAACGTGAGTATCCTCGACGGGTGGTGGGATGAGGCGTATTCCGAGAATACCGGATGGCGTATCGGCAATGGTGAAGAATATACTGATTCCAGGTATCAGGATTCTGTAGAAAGCCAGGCCCTTTATAATATATTCGAAAACGAAGTAATCCCCTGTTTTTATGAAAGAAAGTATGGGTCCTATCCTGTCAGGTGGGTTAAGATGATGAAAGAGTCGATGAAGATGGCCATGCGTGGTTTTTGCAGTACTCGGATGACAGGTGAATATAATGAACGTTTTTATATTCCGGCAAAAAAACGGCTAAAATCCCTGATTGAAAACAATGCCGAAGAGGCCCGAAACCTTGCTGTCCAACATAAACGACTTTCCGCTAACTGGAACAGCATCCAAATTGAGTCTCCTGTAAAGGATTTGGATGGTCCTTTTCGAGCAGGAGAGACATTTTCCGTAAATTCTATCGTACATCTCGGAAAACTTAGCCCGGAAGATGTGGAGGTTCAGATCTTTTACGGAGAGCTGAAATCTACAGACAAGATGCCGGAAAGCCATATAAAGGAAATGACTATAAAGGAAGATCAGGGAAATGGAAAGTACCTTTACACTTGCGCCATAACTTGCGACGCTTCAGGCAGGTATGGTTTCACGGCGCGGGTAACAGCGAGAGGCGATGACAGAACCAGGTTTACTCCCGGGTTCATTACCTGGGCGCCGTAAGACAAGGAATTTGGGGATTTAAGCATGACAACTCCTTTAAAGAGCCCTCGTATTCTTATTGTGACCCCTGAAGTCACGTATCTGCCGGATGGAATGGGCAATATCGCCAATCATCTTTCCGCCAAGGCAGGAGGGCTTGCCGATGTTTCAGCGGCCCTGGTCAGTGCTCTGTTCGACCAGGGGGCCGATGTTCACGTGGCTCTTCCGGATTATCGCACTATATTCAGCAGAGGCGGCCCTGCGCCTCCCCCTTCACTCATCATAAGGGAGCTGAACACCATCAGGAGCAGAATGCCTGATGAAAGGTTCCACCTCGCCGAAGACAGAGCCTTTTTTTATATGAACCATGTTTACTCCAATTATGGTGGAGAAAATATTAAGATAGCCCTTGCTTTTCAGCGCGAGGTTATCAACAACATTATCCCGCATGTACAGCCTGATCTTATCCATTGTAACGACTGGATGACAGGCCTGATTCCGGCAATGGCAAGAGAGTTGGGCATACCCTGTCTTTTCACGGTTCATAACATCCATACTGTGAAAAGCCTCATGTCCCACATCGAATATGAAGGTATTGATGCGGCATCATTCTGGCGACATCTTTTTTTTGAGCGCTTTCCATCCTCCTATGAGCAAAGCAGAGACTCAGACCCGATAGATTTCCTTGCAAGCGGAATATTTGCAGCCCACTTTGTCAATACAGTAAGTCCGACCTTTCTAACGGAAATAGTTGAAAACAGGCACGATTTTGTGGAAAGACCCCTGCAACAGGAATTGACCAACAAATGGAATGCCGGATGTGCTGTCGGAATACTCAACGCTCCTGACCCCTCTTTTGATCCTGCATCCGACAAGGCTCTGGCTCGCCGGTACTGCGCAAAAGATCATGTTAAAGGAAAACTGGAGAACAAGATACTTCTCCAGAAGAGATTAGGGCTTATTCAGAATACAAGCGCTCCGATTTTCTTCTGGCCTTCCCGTCTCGATATGATTCAAAAGGGATGTCAGTTGTTAGCCGAGATCCTTTATGAAATTGTTTCCCGCTACTGGGACCAGAACCTGGAAATTGTTTTTGTGGCCAATGGTGAGTTTAAGAGACATTTTGAAGATATTGTAAGATATCATCATCTGTATAACAGGGTTGTAATATGCGACTTTGATGAGGATCTGGCGCGCCTTGCCTATGGAGCGTCGGATTTTGTGCTGATGCCTTCACGTTTTGAACCATGCGGCCTTCCCCAGATGACAGGCCCGATTTACGGGTCACTTCCAGTAGCTCATGATACCGGGGGAATCCATGATACGATTATACACATGGATGTTGATAATAACAGGGGCAATGGCTTTCTTTTTAATGTATTTGATTCAAGGGGGCTGCTCTGGGCAATTGAACAAGCCATGCTTTTTTATAAATTTCCCGGGAAAATAAAAAAGCTTCAGATAGAACGGATTATGAACCAGAGCCTTGCCAGCTTCAACCATGCGGTTACTGCCCGTCAGTATATAGATCTGTATGAAAAGATGCTGCAGCGGCCCCTGGTTTAGTCGAGTGGAAAATTGGTCGAGTAGTTGAGTCGTTAACAACTTGACTGCTCAAGTGGAGGATTTCAGGCAACGTGATAATGAATAAAGGATCAGTTTTTGTTGGGATAGAGGATCTCTTGCAAAATCTTTTGAAGAGCGATCCATGGCTTAGGCCGTATGAAGAGGCCCTTAGAAAGAGGTTGGCACACGTTCAAGAGACGGAAAGCAGGCTCACTATGGGCAGGATGAGTCTGAGTGAATTTGCGTCAGGCCATGAATATTTTGGACTTCATTTCAAAGACAATCAATGGATTTTTCGGGAGTGGGCTCCGAATGCAACCGCAATTTATCTTGTCGGAGAGATATCTGACTGGCAGGAGAAAAAGAGGTTTGCTCTTGACTCTGTTGCCGGCGACGGTGTGTGGGAAATACGACTGCCTCAAAAATCTCTTAAACATGGCGATCTTTACCGGCTTCGCATACACTGGCCCGGCGGAAATGGGGATCGGATACCTGCCTATGCAAGGCGGGTGGTTCAGGACCCTGAAACATTGATTTTTAATGCTCAGGTCTGGCTGCCTCCTTCACCATATCAGTGGAAATGCAACGATTTTCAGTCTCCATCCAGCGCTCTGTTCATCTATGAAGCGCATGTAGGCATGGCCCAGGAAGAGGAGAAGGTCGGTTCATACCGGGAATTTGCCAGGCATATCCTCCCGCGGATCGTTGATAGCGGTTATAATACACTACAACTAATGGCGATCCCTGAACATCCCTACTACGGGTCGTTCGGGTACCATGTGTCGAGCTTTTTTGCTGCTTCCTCCCGGTTCGGAACACCGGAGGAACTAAAGGGGTTGATCGACGCGGCCCATACAGCAGGCCTTGCAGTGATAATGGATATAGTCCATTCCCATGCTGTATCCAATGAAGTGGAAGGCATCAGCCGCTTTGACGGTACGTACTGTCAATATTTCCACGAAGGCCCCCGTGGGTTTCACGAAGCCTGGGATTCCAGATGTTTTGACTTTGGAAAGCCTCAGGTTCTTCATTTTCTTCTTTCAAACTGTCGCTTCTGGCTCGACGAATACCATATTGACGGGTTTCGTTTTGACGGAATAACCAGTATGCTTTATTTTCACCACGGCCTGGGCAAGGCATTTACTTCGTATGCCGACTATTTTGACGACAGCGTTGACGAGGAAGCCTTGGTTTATCTCGTCCTTGCCAACCGACTCATTCATGATGTGCGTCCTGATGCGATTACAATTGCGGAAGATATAAGCGGCATGCCTGGGCTGGCTGCCCCGCTTTCAGTGGGTGGAGTCGGTTTTGACTACAGGTTTGCAATGGGGGTCCCTGATTACTGGATACGGCTGACCAAGGATACGGCAGATGAAAACTGGGATATGGGGAATCTTTGGCATGAGCTGACCAACCGGAGAGAGGATGAAAAAACCATCAGCTATGCGGAATCCCACGACCAGGCTCTCGTGGGGGACCAGACCCTTATATTCAGGCTTATCGGCTCAGGCATGTACGACCATATGGGTATTCATGATAAAAATATCAGAGTGGACAGGGGCATGGCTCTGCACAAGCTCATCCGCCTGATAACCCTTGCTACTGCCGGGAGCGGTTATCTTAATTTTATGGGCAATGAATTCGGTCATCCTGAATGGATCGATTTCCCCCGCAAAGAGAACTCATGGTCATATCGCTATGCGCGTCGCCAATGGCATCTTGTTGATGATCTTGAGCTGAAGTATACTCTTCTTGCGGGTTTTGATCGCGATATGATCTCTTTGGCACAACATTACCGGCTGTTAGAGATTCAAGTACCGGCTCTTTTGTTTGAACATTTCGATGACAAGGTAATAGCTTTTAAACGAGCAGGGCTATTGTTCGTGTTCAATTTCCATCCATCCAAATCTTATGTCGACTATCGATTCAAGACACTGCCGGGAAAATACCGCATGGTCTTTGACAGCGATGCCAAAGGATACGGCGGCCACGGACGGTTGCTTCAAGATCAACACCATGAGACATCCATTGATGTTTCAGACGGCAAAAACCAGCATCTGATCAGTCTCTATCTTCCTACACGCACAGCCATTGTTCTGGAGAAGGTTGCAAGCCCTCCCTTTCCCGGCAATACATGCCCTGCTCAATAGAGGTGACAAAGCCGTTGACATTTTATCGACCATTTCATAGACTAATTGTAAATTATCCTGGGATTTCATTCCCAGCCCCTTGGGGCGTTTAATGCTTTTGAAGATCCCCCGCTTCTTTTGGCGGAGTAGTTCATTTAATCAACCGGAGCTGTTTTTATGATTCAGACTGATTTGATCCACATGATATCCAATGCCTGCCTTATGGTGCAGTTTGTGTTGCTTGCCCTGCTTTTTTTTTCCATTACATCATGGACTATTATAATAATTAAATATCGATATATCAAAAGGGCATTTAAAGAATCGGCATATTTCACAAATTTTTTCTGGAAAAGCAGGGATCTTTCCGATGCTTTTGCAAAAGCCAAACATCTTCAAGGAAGTCCTGTTGCAAGAATCTTCCGTGTAGGATATTCTGAGCTTAAAAAACTAAGTCAGTCAGGTGTTTCAGTAACATCTCAATCTCAACAATCATCTGAGGCTGAAAGCTCATCATTGAACACCAAGTTCGCGGGCATAGATAATCTCAAGAGAGCTTTGAGACGGGCGATTAATACAGAAACAACCCGAATGACCCATCTTGTTCCTTTCCTTGCAACAACAGGGAATACAACCCCCTTTATTGGTTTGTTCGGCACAGTGTGGGGCATCATGAATTCTTTTCATGGTATCGGGCTCAAAGGTTCGGCCAGTCTGGCTGTTGTAGCTCCTGGAATTTCCGAGGCGCTCATTGCAACAGCAGCTGGTTTGGCTGTGGCAATACCTGCTGTTATTGCTTTTAATTACTTTGTGCAGAAAATAAGAATTATTGAAACCGAATTGCAAAGTTTTTCCGCAGATTTTCTTAATATTATTGAGCGGGACATATTAAGTAAAAAGGAGATTGGCAAATGACATCCGGCGATCACAACAGACTCATGTCGGATATAAATGTGACGCCGTTTGTTGATGTCATGCTCGTGCTGTTGATCATTTTTATGGTAACCGCGCCGATGATGATGCAGGGAGTAGATGTTTCTTTGCCGAAAACAACTTCGGAACCCCTTTCTTCTAAAGAAGATCACATTGTTATTACTATTGACAGCAATAATCGGGTATATATTAATGATTACCATGTAACGCTTGATTTTCTTAAAGAAAAACTTATAAAAATTTTTGAGGGCCGTATCGACCGTGAGATATACCTTCGGGCTGACGAAGAAACCCCTTATGGGGTAGTAGTTCGTGTTATGTCGGAGATAAAAGGGGCAGGGATTGATAAGGTGGGCATGGTGACAGAGCCGATTATTGATGAGAACAAAACGAAAAAAAGCTAATGGCAAATGAAAGAAAATTTAAACCATCATGCTTATTTGCTTTATATGATGGAAGAGGAGCCCCGCGCCCTGATTCTTACTTTTGCTGTTTCCGCAATATTACATATGATCTTTTTTGCTGCTTTGATTTTTGTGCCCGGCCCAAAGCCATATAAACGTTTTTCACCTTCTGTTATAAATGTCAGCATGGTTACATTACCCGGCCAAAAGAAAGCGCCGGGCGTCGGCAGGCCAACCGGTTTTGAGCTGGAAGAGAAAATCGCAAAGTCCGAAAAGGCGCAGGCTTCCAAGATTTCATCTACCGTAAAAGTGGATCAAGACACCTCGAAAGCTGTTTCTGTAGCCCCTAAACTAAAAAAATCGCTCAAGAAAAATACTTTTAAATCTTCCAGTGTTGTAAAGGGCGCTATCGCGCGGATCGAAAAAAAGATTGAAACGTCAAGACCTAATCCTGTTGCCGAAGCAATTGACCGTTTAAAAAACAAAGTGGCAACAGGCCGTCAAGAATCTCAAGCAGGAACCGGAGTTGCGTCACCTTCTACCGGGGGACAGGGTGGCTACGGCGCTGTCGGCAAAAGAGAGCTCGAAATAATGGATATATACAGAGCCCAAATTTCATATTATATTGAAAAAAACTGGGCTTTTTCAAAACAGCTGGCCGGCCAGCATACTGATTTGGCGGCTGTGGTGGTGATTAGGATTATGCAAAACGGCGACATTAAAGATGTCTGGTTTGAAAAAAAGTCAGGCAATACATATTTTGATGAGTCTGCCTATAAGGCTGTTATCAAATCGGATCCGCTTCCCATGCTTCCAAAAGCATATTTGCGCCCGGATTATAATCTTGGTCTGGTTTTTACTCCATCCGGCTTACGTTAACAGCTTATTTATAAAGGTATGATGACTGCCCAATGCATATACTTAATTTAACATCCCATTCAAAATGTTGTAAGACCTGTATATTATCCGGGTTTGTTAACAGGTTGAGGTCATGTCCTGCTTATATAATTTTTCTGCTTGCAATGGTATGCTTTTTAACTAATCCAACTTTTTGCCGTGCTGAGTATGATTATATTGATATAAATAATCCTTTTTTGAAAAAAATACCTCTTGCGATTCCATTATTTAAGACCATGACTGAAAGTCCGACTGAGAAAGACTTGTCTGCCGAGGCTTCTAATCTGCTCTCTGAAACTTTGGGGTTTACAGGTTATTTCAAAATGCTTGACAGGAATGCATTCCTTGTTGATCCTGAAAAATCGGATATAATTCCTTTAAACATTAATTTTCAGAACTGGACAGGTATCGGCGCTGAATTTTTGATAACAGGATATCTTGAGGTTAAGAATGATATAATTATCATGGAGCTCAGATTGTATGATACTTTTAAATCAAAATTGCTTATTGGTAAAAGATACAAGGGGCTTATAAATGATAAACGGAAAATGATACGTCGTTTTTGCAGCGATGTTATTTATTGCTTAACAGGCAAAAGGGGTGTTTTTGACAGTAAAATAGCTTTTGTTTCAACAGGATCAGGGAATAAGGAGATATATATATGTGAATTTGACGGTTACAATCCGATCCAAAAAACTCATAATAAAAATATCACCCTTTCTCCGGCATGGTCGTGTGACGGAAAATGGATTGCTTACACTGCTTACAAAAAGGGCGGGCCTGATCTTTACATAGAGCATTTAAAGGAAAAACGCGGCTTTGTGGTCGCAAAAAAAGGGATTAATATTACACCGGCATGGGTTCCGGGTAAATTTGCATTGGCTGCGACACTTTCATTTTCAGGTGACCCGGAAATTTATATGTTGACCGGAACCGGTAAAATTATTAAGAAATTAACCAGCAAATTGGGAATCGACGTATCTCCTTCATGGTCTCCGGACGGTAAAAAGATGGCCTTTGTATCAGACAGGTCTGGAACGCCACAGATTTATATTAAGGATATTGATTCCGGAAAGGTTGAAAGATTGACTTTCCATGGTCAATACAATACATCTCCAAGCTGGTCTCCAAATGGAGACAAGATAGCCTATTGCGGCGCGGAAAACGGAGCGTTTAATATCTATGTAATCGGTTTTGACGGCAATGATCCGCTTCAATTGACCTTTAATGAGGGAAACAATGAGTCTCCTTCATGGTCTCCGGATGGAAGCCTCATTGTTTTTAGCTCTAACAGAGAAGGTTCTTGTAGCATTTATGTTATGAGCGCCTATGGGACAGATCAGAGATGTTTGCTTTCCCTGCCTGGTGAGCAAACAAATCCAAGATGGTCGCCAAGCACGGTAAGCAATTAAAATATGACAGATTTATAATAAAGGAGGGGAAAATGCGAAAAAAATTATGGATAAGTTTGGTTTTATTGCTGGTAATTCCCGGATTACTGTGTATTGCTTCATGCGCTAAAAAGACTGTTAAGCCTGAGCCTGCTGAGGTTTTGTCAGCTGAGGATCAGGCGGCAAGAATGGCCGCCGAAGCAGATCAGAAAGAGACGGCACGGCAGCGGGTTATTGAGGAGCAGGCGGCGCGTGAGAAGATGGCCGCCAGGAATATGTTTATTAATGAAAATATTTATTTTGACTTTGACAAGTATAATCTTCTTCCTGTGGCCCAGCAGATTTTACAGAAAAAAGCAGAATGGCTGCGGAATAATCCCGACGTATCCGTGATTGTTGAGGGACATTGTGATGAACGCGGCACCAATGAGTACAACATTGCCCTTGGAGACAGGCGGGCCGAAAGCGCAAGGACATACCTGATCAATCTCGGCATTGCCGATTCTCGATTGACAACTGTAAGCTATGGTGAAGAACGTCCTGTAGATTCCGGCCACAATGAAGGTGCCTGGGCAAAAAACAGGCGCGCCCATTTTGAAATAGGATAAACTAAGGGGTCAGGGATTCAAGGGGCCGAACGTTCCAGCGCGGACCCCTTGAATCCTCGAATCCTTTGCATCCACTAATCGGGAGAAGCACCAAGGTTTAATATGTCTGCCATGAAAATTATTGTTTTATTTATTGCCTGTCTTGCCATTTTGTGCGGGTGCGCCATGCAGCAGGATGTTATAGCGCTCTATGATCGCATGGCTGTTCTTGAACAGCGCAATATTGAGCTGGAGAAGGATGAGACTCAGCTTAAATCCCTGACGCAGGAATGCATAAAAAAACAGGAAGAAAAGGAGCATTACCATAGAACCATGTCCGCAGATATCCATGTCATGTTAGACGGGCTCAGAGAGGAAATGCGGATATTAAATGGAAAACTTGAAGAGACCGGATACCTGTTAAAACGAAAAATAGCGGCGCTTGAAGATGTGGGAGCAAAGAGTAAAGATATTTTAGGTAAAGTTGAAGAAAGATCGGCTTTAAATTATGATTGCATTGTAAATATACAGCAATATCTTGATTTAGAGTCTTCAGGCTCTGATTCAAAAACCAAGGCTGTGGGCAAAACCGATCCGCCAAAGCGCTCTGGCGGATCGGAAGATGAAATTTACGCATCAGCTAAACAGGCATTTGATAATGGTGATCTTGAGGCCGCTGGTGAGGAGTTTCAAAGAATAATAAAGCAATATCCAAAGTCACAGCATGTTGATAATGCACAATTTTGGATCGGTGAAATATACTATCGTGAAAAATGGTATGAAAAAGCTATATTGGAATACCAGAAGGTAATAGAAAAATATCCGAAGGGCAATAAGGTACCCGCTTCATTTTTGAAACAAGGGCTTGCCTTTTTAAATCTCGGAGAAAAGGCAAACGCCCGTCTTGTTTTAAAGGAACTGATTCTAAAACATCCGAAATCAAATGAAGCAAAGATAGCAACAGAGAAATTAAAGGGGTTGAAATAAAAAACACAGCGATTAAGGCCATCGGAATAGATCCAGGCCTGTCATCAACCGGCATCGGCATTGTCAGGGGGACGGAGCTTAAGGTTGAAGCTTATTCCTATGGCAGCATAACTACTTCAAAAAATATTCCATTGCCAAGTCGCCTCAACAAAATCTTTTCAAAACTTATTATTATTTTAAAAGATGAAAACCCGGATCTCATGGTTGTAGAGGATATATTTTCTGTTCAAAAATATCCGAAGTCCGGTATAACTCTGGGTAAGGTGACAGGTGTAATTCTTCTTGCCGGGAACCAACTTGATTTGCCTGTTATCGAGATACAGGTGCGTGAAGCTAAGCAGATTTTGACAGGCAACGGTAATGCCAGTAAAATGCAGCTTGAAAGGGCGGCCAGACATTTTCTAAATTTGGCGACACCGATTAGGCCGTACCATGCTTCTGATGCAATTGGTTTAGCGCTTATAGGTCTTTTTCGATATCAGGACTGTTTAAAAAAACTTAAACGATGAAACCCCATAAGACAAATAAATGATAGGTTATATTGAAGGAAAGCTGCTGAAAAAAGAGGATGAGCGCATACTTCTTCTTGCCGGCCAGGTAGGATATGAGGTTTTGCTTCCTGCGTTTGTGATGGACAGTTTTAAGCCAAAGGTGATCGGTGACGAGGTTTCTCTGTATATTTATTATCAACAAACCGAACGGCAACCAAAACCTGTATTGATCGGTTTTAATCTTGAGGTAGAAAGAGAATTTTTTCAATATTTTATCTCTGTTGAAGATATAGGTCCCATGAAAGCGGTTAAAGCCCTGAGCCTTCCTGTTCGTGAAATAGCCAGGGCAATTGAATCAAAAGATGTTGCCAGGCTTAAGCAATTAAAAGGTATCGGGAACAGAACAGCACAGAAAATAATTGCAACACTTGAAGGCAAGATTAATAAGTTCGCATTAATCCGCGAAACAGAAAAGGAGCGGGAAGAGATGCCTGTTATGCGGGACTTTTCAAGACAGGTGCTTGATGTGCTTGTTGCTCAGCTGGGTTACAGGGCTGGTGATGCCAAACAGATGATTTCTGAAGCCATGAAACGCAATATAAAGATATCAACCCCTGAAGAACTTATTGAAGAGGTATATCGCGGCGAAAAAAACTAATAAACATCAAACTTCAAGCCAGATACAATTATTGCGGTAAAAATTATGGCAGATAATATACTGACACATTCTTCTGATAAAAACAGCATCCTTTCCAAATCAAGTTTGCCTGTTGATCAGGAACCGGAAATTATGACATTGCGTCCGGGAAGGCTTTCGGAATATGTTGGCCAGACAGAGCTGGTTGAAACCCTTAAAATAGCGATAGAAGCCGCTATGCAGCGTAAAGAGCCGATAGATCATGTGCTTTTCCATGGACCTCCGGGCCTTGGAAAAACCACCCTGGCCTATATTATTGCCAATGAAATGGGGAGCGATATTACCGTGACTTCAGGGCCGGCACTTGAAAAAGGCGGAGACCTGATAGGGATTCTGACCCACCTTGAAGAAGGGGATGTCCTGTTTATAGACGAGATTCATAGAATGCCAAAGACAGTAGAAGAGTTTCTGTATTCTGCAATGGAGGATTTTGCCGTTGATTTTATGTTTGATAAGGGGGCGTATGCCCGTAGTCATAGATACCGTCTAAACACTTTTACCCTTGTCGGCGCAACTACTCGTGTTGGGCTGTTATCAGCCCCTTTGCGGGATCGATTCGGCATATTAAGAAGCCTTGATTTTTATGGAAAACAGGATCTTGTGAAAATCGGCATACGTTCCGCAGAATTACTTAAAGTTAGTATTGATGATAAAGGCGCGATTGAGCTTGCAAAGAGATCCAGAGGAACTCCAAGAATTATAAACAGGCTTCTTAAACGTGTAAGAGATTATGTCCAGGTTCGGGCAGATGGAAAAATTACAAAGAAAACGGTTGAAGAGGCTCTGGCTCTGGAAGGGGTTGATGAAAAAGGGCTGACCCGTCTTGATCGCCGATACCTTAAAACAGTAATCGAGTTTTATCACGGCGGTCCGGTCGGCATTGAAGCAATTTCTGCGACACTTCAGGAAGAGGCGGATACGCTCGTTGACGTTGTTGAGCCGTATCTTCTTAAAATCGGTCTGATTATAAGGACCCCTTCAGGAAGAAAGGCTGCTGAATCAGCATACAGACACCTTGGTTTTAGTGTTCAGAAAAAAATATTTTAGTGCTATGATTGACGGCTTCGTAAAAAGTCTCGAAATCGTCATGCCGGACTTGATAAGCCTGCCCCGTACTTGATACGGGGGCATCCAGAACGCATTGAATTTACTGGATTCCTCCCGGACCTGATCCGGGATCTACCGGAATGACGGGAAAGAGAACTTTTTGACTTTTTACGAGTTCATCATGATTAGTTTGATATAAAACCATGTCAATAATTACTCTTATTACCGATTTTGGTGTTGATGATGAGTATGTCGGCGTTATAAAGGGTGTTATCCTTTCCATTAACCCTGCCGCAACTATCGTTGATATTACCCACCATATCGAGCCTCAGGACTTAATCCAGGCCGCATATATAATAAAACATTCTTTCAAATATTTTCCTGAAGGAACAGTTCATGTTGTCGTTGTAGATCCTGGAGTTGGGAGTGAGCGTGCAATAATCGCTCTTGAAGTAACAGGACATATTTTTCTTGCACCGGATAATGGAGTTTTAACCCTTTTAATGGACAAAGCTAATATCAACTCAATTGTTCGTGTTGAGGAATCACGTTATTTTTTAGAATCTGTGAGCCCAACTTTTCATGGAAGAGATATTTTTGCTCCTGTTGCCGCCCACCTGTCTAATGGGGTTGAAATTAAAGCATTAGGTGCTACAATAATAAACAAGGCGGGTTTAAAAAAGCTGTTTGTCGAACATGCCTCCATTTCAGACAGTGGCGAACTTGTGGGAGTCGTTGTATTTATTGACAGATTCGGCAACCTGATTACGAATATAGATGCAAAGAGCCTTGATAAATTTTGCAAATCATGCAAAAAAGAAAGATTGGAATTCAGGATAGGTAAAAAGAAAATTATTGGACTATCAAAAACATATGAAAACGTATTATCACAAAGCCCTCTTGCCATTATCGGCAGCAGAGGATATCTTGAAATAGCTGTAAATTGCGGCAACGCAAAGCGCTATTTTATGGCCGACAGATGGGATACCGTTACAGTGACATCGAATAACTTATAGATTTTTTTTAGAGAAGGTAATGGCTCGTTATATCAAGATGCGGATATTTTATATATGGCTTGCGGTGATTATGTTGCCGTTAATTAACTCTGGAGTTTCAGCATCACAGCATAAGGAAGCCGGGTTGAAGGCCGCAACCCATGAACCAAGCATGGTAAAAACGCCAGACGTGCTTATTTCATTTGATAATGACAGCGATACAAAATATGCGGTGGTGGTTGAAAAGGATACTCAGCAATTACTTGTCTATTCTTATGATGATTATGATGATTCCTTTAAGAAAATGTATAGTTTTAAATGTTCAACCGGCGAGACGGCCGGGAGGAAATTCCGCTCTGGAGACAAAAAAACTCCTGAGGGGCTCTACTTTTTCACCGACAAGTATAAAAAGAGGGATCTTTCGCCAATCTATGGCAGCATGGCCTTTCCGATAGATTACCCTAATTTTTTTGATCGCATTGAAGGCCGCAAAGGCCATTCAATTTGGCTTCATGGAACCAACCAGTCTATAAAAGCGATGGATTCAAACGGGTGTATTGTGCTGGCAAACCAGGATATTGATAAACTGGCAAAATATATTGTCTTGCATAAAACCCCTGTTGTCATTGTGGACAAGCTTTCGTATGCTTCTTTTGATGATAAGAGCGGGATCAAGAACTCTATCTTTAATTTTGTTGAACAATGGAACCATGCGCTTGAGAACGGCACTTATCATGAATATCTGGAGTGTTATGCTCCTGAATATTTGCCTGATATTTCCTGGTGGACAGAGTGGAACAAAGTTCAAAAGATTTATTCTGCGTCTAATCTGGATCTGTCTGTTGAAATAAAAAAAAGATCAATTTTAAGGCATAATGGGATTTATGTTATCTTGTTTGATCAGTTTGTAAGATCATCAGACAAGGAATTACATGCGGGAAGTAAAAAACTTTTTTTGACATATAAGGGGGGCTTCTTCAGAATACTCGGCGAAGAATCTCATGGAGCTCCAACAAATCAAAAGGATAGCAATCCGCTTGTTTCAGCAAGCCTTAATCTGAAAAGATTGCTTGAAGATAAGCATGAAATTACAGGCTTTGTTGACATGTGGTTGAAAGCATGGTCTACAAAGGATATTAAGCAATATGGAAGCTGTTATTCAAGCGATTTCCGTTCCCAGGGAATGAATCTTAAAGCATGGCTTAACTACAAAGAGAGCTTGAATAGTAAATACGATTTTATTCGTGTTTCAAGAGACAATCTGATTATTAAACAATTAGGAAATAAAACTACAATTTCATTTATTCAGACTTATATCTCGAACACATTCAAAGCAAAGGGAATAAAAAAACTTATATTAATACAGGGAAAAGATGGATGGAAGATCTTTCGAGAAACTTGGCAAAAGTTATAAAGGAACACATACCGCCAAAGCCGTCAAAAAGAGATAGGTCCTGGAGTATTTTGTTTTTAGAGGATCGCGGGCATATGATATCGATAAAAAAGCCCAAAATGGTGGTGATTACATTAGCGATTATACTGGTTATCGCCATAGTTTCTTTTTTCTGGTCATTAATTATTTTCAGAAGCATGATAGAAGATAATAAGAATTTGAGCAATGCTTTGGATATTTCGCGCCAGGAGGTTGTGTCTTTGCGTGATGAAAAGGATCTGCTGATGGTGCGTCTTGTTGTGGCGGAAGCCAAGATTAAAAACAGAGACGCCGATATATTAACCTCGGATTCCAAAGCGATTGACAAAACAGCTTCTTTGCCGGACAAGAAGCAGGTCGGAGAAAAAACAGATCTTGCCGGGCCTGAAAAGCTTCAGAAAACCACTATGGCGGATTTTAGTATTTTATTTGAACCAGATACCGATGTATTGAATGTTCAATTTAAAATAATAAATGCCTCTCAAAATGACCCGCCTGTTTCAGGACATGCGTTTGTAATACTAAAACAAAACAAAGATGATCAAAGTACCTGGCTGACATTCCCATCAGTATCTCTGGTTTCAGGGAAACCTGCCAATTTTAAAAAAGGGCAGTATTTTTCAATATTGCGTTTCAAAATCATCAAATTCAAAGCACAGAATGAATCTGATCCAAAACGATTTAAAACAGCCACGGTATTTGTATTTGCTACAACAGGTGAACTGCTGATTGAAAAAAGTTTCCCTGTAGAGATTAAAGAATCTGTTCCAAACCAAACATGATGGCGTCGTAAGGGTCCATATTGTTCAAGAAAAACAAACAAACCGGATTTTACTTGGGCTGCATAAGCATAATTGTTGCTTTTTTAATTATTGCTGTTTTTTTTCTACCAGGTATTGCCGCAGCACAAAAAAGAATTCATACAATATTTTTTGAGGGCACAGATCATGAACTTCATGTGTACAAAATTTACGGTGAAATTCCCGGTAAAACGCTTCTGCTTATAGGCGGCATACAGGGAGATGAACCAGGTGGCTTTCTTGCTGTTGACCATTATGCAGATATCAATCTGGCCGAAGGGAGTTTGATAGTCGTGCCAAGAGCTAATTTTCAGTCCATTGTTTTAAATCGCCGGAAAATAAATGATGATATGAATCGGAAGTTTGCAGAAGACCGTAAAAACAACTATGAGACTAAGATCGTTGAAATTTTAAAAAAACTGATAAATGAAAGTGATTGCCTGCTTAATCTGCACGATGGATCAGGTTTCTATTCTGACAAATGGGAGGGGCCTGAAAGAAATCCAACAAATTATGGTCAATCGATCATTGCTGATTGTGAGTCTCTTGTAAATTCTGAAACAGGGCAGACCATTCATCTTGGCACCATGGCAAGATCGGTAGCTACAAAGATCAATGAGGATATAAAGGATTCCTCTTATTACTTTTCTTTCAACAATCACAAAACAATCGAAAAAACCTCGTTGCATAAGGAGCAACGCAAATCTGCGACCTATTATGCTTTGTATAAACGCGGGATACCGGCATTTGGGGTTGAGACCAGCAAATCGCTGCCTCTGCAGATGCAGGTGCGACATCATCATCTTGCGATTAATGCATTTATGGAAAAATTCGGAATTGTTCCTGAGACGCCCGGCTTGAACCTTGATAAACCTGTGCTTGATTATCTGATTATTTCGGTAAATGATTCTTTTCCGATAGTTGTTAAAAATCAGCAGACGCTGAATATTAATTCAGGAGATACTGTTTTAATATCGCATATGGAGGCTAATTATGAGAGAGGCCTTTCTGTAGATATTATCGGCTGTGGAACTCTTCACGATATGCGAAAGAAAATTAGAATAACCGGGCCTACACGAGTTGTCGCAAAAAAAGATTTCTTTTCATGTGGAAGTGTTTATATAGCAATTAATAAAAGCGAAAAAAAGATGGCTCAAGGTGTATCAATCACAAAAAGGCCGTTTTTGACTACGCATATAGACTCCTTTAAAATAAAAATTAACGGCAAGGAACATATATTCTCAAATAATGATCATGTTAAACTGATCAAGGGGGATAGGTTTGAAATTGTTGATGTAATCGGTGGGCCCGGAGACCCGGCAGATATGATCGTGAATTTTAAAGGCTATGTCGGCAATACTGGCAATAATACCGGAGAAGACAGAGGGTATGTAATTAACACGGCCAGAGATCTCTGGAAACGCTATTCTCTGAACAAAAACGGGATCGCCTATCAGGTGATAGTTACCTACAATGAAAAACAGGTGGGCGAATTGATTGTCGATTTAAAAGAGCCTGTTTTACTTTTACAATAAGATACATGGCCATGGCCATGTTATATGAACATACTTTTATAAGAGTAGCCCCTACAAGCCATGTGGAATGGGCTTGCTTTTATGGTTCAGGAGAGGCGTCATGTGGAACAAATCGGATAATATATCTATTATTGATGAGGGGCTGACGGTTGAAGGTACGATTTCTGTTAAAGGGAAATTGGTTATAAAGGGGACTGTGAAGGGAAGCCTTGTAGGAGAAACCGTGATTGTTGCCGAAGGAGGGGTTGTTTGCGCTGACACTAAAGTCGCAAGCATAACAATGGGCGGAAAATTTGAAGGGAAGCTCAACGCGTCTAATGAGTTGATTATACTTTCAACAGGAAGCTGTAACGGCGAGGTCATATGTAAAAATCTTGTTGTTGAGGCCGGTGGAATATTAAATGCTAATGTAAATTGTATTTCAAAACAGGAACCAACAAAATAAAGAGTTTTTTTAGACTTCATCCTTTTCCCATTTGAATTTTGCATAAACCGGGTAGTGATCTGATGGATAAACCCCATCAATTGTATCATATATTATTTTGCACTCCTGAGGAATAATCCCGCCGCGATAAAGAATCCAGTCAATATGATTTCCGTTTTTATTTCCTGAAAACCCATGGTGTGTTCCAGGGAAAGGTTCCCTGAAGACGTTTTTAAAATAGAGCTTATTTGTTGAATTTGATTTTTTATCCTGACCGGTTAATATCTTATAACAAGAAGAGGAAGGGGTCGCATTAAAGTCTCCCATGAGAATTACGGGCGGTTCAGGCAACAGGTATGATAGCCGTTCCATAATCAGCCTGACGCTTTTGGTCTGGACTGCGGTATCAAAATCAAAGTGGGTATTTATATATATCAAAAACCGGTTTTTATTTTTGAATATTCCAATAGTGCATTGCCTGGGCCAACGACTTTCACGGGAACGGCTGGGCATCATTGGCGTTGGGCTCAGGAAAAAATGTTCCTTATGAACACATTCCCATGTTTTTTTATAGAAAATAATATTGTTTTGCCAAAAGGACGGAGCAGGGCTTCTCTTTCCAATAAAGTTAAATTCAGGCAGGATGTCTTTAAGAAAATCTGTCTGGAAATCGTTTGCTTCCTGAAAACCGATAAAGTCTACGCTATGGTTTTTGAAAAGACAGGGAAAGCATTTTTTTCGATGATTCCAGCTGTTGGAGCCGTCATCTGCCAGGCCAAAACGCAGATTGAGTGTTAATACAGAAAACATATTATCCATAAACCGATTTAGGCCTTCAATTTTACTTCAGTTTAAAGATTCCCTGTAGCAAGCTACGGGAAATACGCTCGCTATTGCGGTTCAAACAGCTTTATTTTGCAAAGACTTCTCAAAACGCTAAGCTTTTCGATTATTTCTAACCATTTCAGTAGATAATAGTCAATCTAAAAAAAATATTTTACCTGGTTTTTATTCTTGACACAATATAATATTTTAATTTATAGATAATGTTTTAAGTAAGGAGGAAAGATAGGGTGAAAAAATATACATATAGTGCGACTCAGGCAGACAACAAGGGTAAATGGTGTATTGTTGATGCAAAGGGAGCGGTTCTCGGCAGGCTGGCTACTTTGATAGCTTCACGCCTTAGGGGCAAACACAACCCCTTGTTTACACCTCATGTGGATACAGGCGATTGGATTGTAGTTATAAATGCCGACAAAATTGTTCTTACCGGAAGGAAATTGGACCAGAAATGCTATTATCGGCATAGTGGTTATATCGGAGGGTTAACGACAATTACCGCAAAGAAACTATTGGAAAAGAGGCCTGAAGATCTTATCCGTTTTGCTGTCAAAGGGATGCTTCCTAAAAACAGGCTTGGGAGCAAGTTGTTTAAAAAGTTGAAGGTTTATACGGGCGATAAGCATCCTCATACAGCTCAGCAACCAGAGGCTGTTTAGCATTTTGCAACTAAAAGGTGAGTTTAAATTTAATTATCATCAGGAAATAGTATATGAATAAAGAAAATGTTTATTATGCAACAGGAAAGCGAAAGAACGCTATTGCCAGGACCTGGCTAATGCCCGGAAAGGGAGCAATTGTCATTAATAATCGTCCAGTGGAAGATTATTTCAAGATTGTATCTCTAAAAACAATTATGACTCAGCCGCTTGCTCTAACCAATACTATCGGGTTGTTTGATATAAAGGTGCATGTTAAAGGCGGAGGTATTTCAGGGCAGGCCGGCGCAATCAGACACGGCATTACAAAGGCGCTAATGTTATCCGACCCTGAACTTAGACAGGTTCTGAAAAAAGCCGGTTTTGTCAAACGTGATCCCAGGGTAAAAGAAAGAAAAAAATACGGTCAAAAGGGTGCAAGGGCTCGTTTTCAGTTTTCAAAACGTTAATATTTATATATACGAGGCTATGGATTTAGCAGCTTGAATCCTGTTCCGGATTCAAATGTTCTGATACCGGTTGTTTCCGTTAATTCAAAAAGTATGACTTCCATTATGTGCCACACCTTAACACCATTACGGATGCATCCGGTTGTTGTAAACGCTTTTCTACCACATGCCATATGCATATGGAGCATCGGATTACCCTCATCGTCAGGGAAAATGGTTCCCGCACCTGCTACCTCATGAACATCGTTAAGGATATGCTCCATTGGCACTATGGTTTTCATGCGTCCCTGCTCCGGCCCTACCACCAGCTTGCTGTCTTTGTCAGCTCCTCCGATAATGATTAGCGCTGCAGCCTTAATGGACTGGTCACGCGCAAACCTTTCAATCTCTTCATGAACAATATCTCCGTCTTCAAGACGTATAACAAAAATACGCCCCTGTTTTGCCTGTGAATATTTCATATTGAATCCCCTTGATAAGCCATACGTCCCCTGATACGGTAAATCAGCATCTTATGAGAGTTGTTCTTTTCTAAAAACACGTTTTTTCCAAAGTCAATAATATTGCAATCATATTTGATAGCTTCGCAAAAAGTCCCTTTAGCCTGTCATTTCGAGTGAAACGAGAAATCTTTATTCTGCAACCCATTGAAAAGATAAGGTTTCTCCCTGCTGCCAGAGTGACACATTCGACAAATCCGACTTTTTATGAGTTCATCATGGTTAAATATATTTTAAATAACAATAACAAGTTGTCGATTAAAAAACAAATGATAAGTTTTAACTTTAGAGGCGTTTTGCAAAGGTCTCCTTTAGTGACTAAAGCGAGCTAATGGTGGGAAATGATGGACAAAAGAGGCGCCCTAGTAACGATTAACGGAGCAATGGGCGAGGGAGGGGGGCAAATACTGCGCACATCCCTCGCTCTTTCGTTATGTTCAGGCAAACCTTTTCGTATCGTAAACCTGCGCTCACGACGCAAGAAACCGGGCTTCAGATACCAGCACCTGGTCTGTGCCAATGCCGCAGCAAAGATCGGTGACGCCAGGATCGAAGGTGCGGCACTTGGCTCTCAGGAATTGATATTCATTCCAACGACCATCAGGCCCGGTCATTACCATTTTGACATCGGGACTGCCGGCAGCACCGCTCTGGTGCTGCAATCGGTACTTCCTGCCTTGCTGATCGCAAACGGGCCGTCAACACTGATACTCGAAGGCGGCACACATAACCCTTTTGCCCCTACCTTTGACTTTCTGCAACAGGTCTTCCTGCCCATCATCAACCGGATGGGACCAACGGTCGAAGCACGCCTGGAACGTCCGGGGTACTATCCCAAAGGGGGAGGCAGGTTGAGCGTGACAATCCAGCCTGCTAAAAACCTTCAAGCCTTCTATCTCCATGAGCGAGGAAAAATTCTGGAGCAGCGCGCCACTGCCACTGTGGCCGGCCTGCCCCGTCATATTGCACAACGAGAAATCGGTGTAGTCGGGCAAAAGCTTGGATGGGGTGAAGAATGCCTCTATATCAAGGAAGAACCGGCTGACATGGGTCCCGGCAACATTGTCACAATTGAGATTAAAAGCGAATACATCTCAGAGGTATTTACCGGTTTTGGCGAGAGAGGCGTAAGAGCGGAAACCGTGGCTGACAAGGCCGCTAAAGCAGCTCTCCGCTATCTGGATGCCGGTGTGCCTGTCTGCGATCATCTCGCTGATCAGCTGCTCCTTCCCTTTGCCCTGGCCGGCGGCGGATCCTATAACACCCTTAAACCAAGTGCGCACACCAGGACAAATTCCGAAGTATTAAAGCTTTTCATGGACATTGGAATCAGCATGGACCAGATCAGCAAGGACATCTGGCAAATTACTCTTTTGCAGGAAAGTTTGCGGAGCTTTAAATTTAGACCACCTTTTGAGTAGATTGTGCCAGTGTTTCGATATTCAACGGAATCCCTTTTTCAGCATCCAATAACAGCGAGATATTTTCTTTTTTACATTTACTTTCGCATATTCCGCAACCAAAACATCTCTCAGAAATAATCTTAACCTTTTTCTTTTCTTTGCCGTTATCCAAAATCGAGATGATTTCTATTGCATCGAATTGACAATATTTTGCACATTCACCACAACCGATACAATCCTCTCCGACAACCGCACTATATCCTGATGGAAGAACTGTTTTCATGTTGTATTCAAACATGAATTCCAATCCCAAACAGCAGCACTTACAACAGTTGCAAATCGCGTAAAAACGATTTAGCATAGCTTTTTTAAACCACGCCGTATGGACGTGACCCCTCTGATCCTCTTCTTTCAGAATCCTTAACGCCTCTTCCGGAGTTATTCTGCGGGAACGAAACGGCTGAACCATACGGGCCAGATCAGCAAAAGGCTCACCAACAACCAAACATACATCTGTTGGTTTGCACGGATCACTTTTTTGAGCTCTGCAAGGGCATTCATAAACTACGATATTTTGAGGATTTTTGAGTATAATGTCCTTTGCATATTTATATGGAAGTACCTGATCCAGGTTCCTGAGTTCAATATTCCTATTAATGGTAATGAATTTGGCTGCATCATCCAATCGAACCACTTTGCCATGATACGTTTCGCATGTATGGTTGCGAAAGGATTTGGGATTTAGCTTTACAAGTTTTTTCAAGACCCTCAAATAGGTTGCTGTAGCCGCATATAACGTACCATGGATTATGGTTACAGGATTATATTTAGCTTCTTTCAAAGCATAAAGAAGAGACTTAAGCAAAGACATATTAACTTCCTCTTTGATCCCATTATTAAGCCATCTTGTTGGAATATCAGCATGTTAATATCGACACTTAAGTAATAAATATCAAAGAAGAAGCTGAAAAGCAATATGCATGTTTTTGTATGGTTTTTGAACCCAAACAGCAAGCGAATCCAAGGGAAGGCAGTGGGACGCCGGTGTTGCAGTAGACGTTTATTATCAAAATCAAAAAAAACTTGACACTATGTATAAGGTTTGTTAGAGAATTACTTTAAAACTAATAATAAAGATTATGAAAAAATTATCAGCTATTTATAGCCTTATTGGTCTAATTATTGTCCTCGTCGCAGGTGTCCTAACCTGCTGCGAGCACGGGGCTTAATAATGGCTTAATTATATTATTATAAAGAATATAAAATCCGTTATCAGCTCCTAAATCTGGTAACGGATTTTTTTTTGAACTGCAAAAAATCTTTTTTCAGGAGGCTAATTAGAATGAAAAGCGATATTGTTAAAAAAGGTATCGAAAGGGCGCCTCATCGAAGCCTCTTTAAGTCAATGGGATATACTGATGCCGAGCTGAAAAGGCCTCTTATAGGCATTGCCAATTCAGCCAATGCGATTATTCCGGGTCATATCCATCTTGATAAAATTGTAGAAGCTGTAAAGGCCGGAGTTTATATGGGGGGCGGCACCCCTGTAGAATTCGGTACTATCGGTGTTTGTGACGGCATTGCCATGAATCATACCGGAATGAAGTATTCTCTCGCGAGCCGTGAACTTATCGCCGATTCAATTGAGGTGATGGCTACCGCCCATGCATTTGATGCCATGGTTATGGTTGTAAATTGCGATAAGATCGTGCCTGGAATGCTGATGGCTGCCGCACGCCTGGATCTTCCCACAATTGTAATAAGCGGAGGCCCTATGCTGGCCGGAGATAATCCAAATCAAACAGGGACAGGGAAAATCGACCTTATCACTGTTTTTGAAGCTGTCGGCGCAGTGCTTTCAGGCAGGATGTCGGAAGAGGACTTGACCTCTATTGAAAATGCCGCCTGTCCAACCTGCGGGTCATGTGCCGGCATGTTTACCGCCAACTCCATGAACTGTTTGACCGAGGCCATAGGCATGGGATTGCCAGGCAACGGCACAATTCCTGCCGTGATGGCCGCGCGTATCCGTCTGGCCAAAGAGGCTGGAATGCAGATAATCAGCCTTTTAAAGCAGCAGATTACTCCGAAAAAAATCATGACTGAAAAGGCGTTTAAAAATGCTCTTACAGTTGACATGGCGCTTGGCTGTTCCACCAACACAGCCCTGCATCTTCTGGCAATTGCAAATGAAGCAAAGGTAAATATCGACCTTAATATGATCAACGAAATCAGCAAGGCGACACCTCATCTTTGCTCGCTCAGCCCTGGAGGCAAACACCACATAGAGGATCTGAATCGTGCGGGAGGCATCAGCGCTCTAATCAATGAGCTGTTACATGCGGGCCTTATCAACAATGACTGCATGACTGTAACCGGAAAAACGATCCACGACAATGTTGCAGATGTTCAAACGCTGGATAAGGATATCATACGGCCTGTAGACAACCCGTATCATAAGTATGGAGGTCTTGCCGTACTTTTCGGAAACCTTGCACCTGATGGATGCATTGTAAAACAGTCTGCGGTTTTAGATGAGATGTTGCGCCATGAAGGGCCTGCCAGGGTTTTTGATTCTGAAGAAGATGCCGTCCAGGCTATTATGAACGGCAATATAAAAAAGGGGGATGTTATCGTCATACGTTATGAAGGGCCCATGGGCGGCCCTGGAATGCGGGAAATGCTAACTCCGACTTCTGCAATTGCCGGCATGAAATTAGACGCTCATGTTGCGCTTATCACAGACGGCCGTTTTTCAGGAGGCACTAAAGGCGCATCCATAGGGCATGTTTCGCCGGAAGCCATGCAGGGAGGGCCTATTGCAATTGTTAAAGAAGGGGATCTTATATCAATCGATATTCCAGGCAAAAAAATAACTCTCAAGGTTACTGAAGAGAAAATCAAGGATAGATTTGCCTTGTGGTCGCCTCCTGAACCAAAGATAACACATGGATATATGGCCAGATATGCTCGAATGGTTTCTTCTGCCGACAAGGGGGCTATAGTAAAATAAAGTGCGCTAAAGTGCCTAAAGTATATTAAAGTGCCTAAAGTTGTGGTACGCTTTCGGCATGCCAATTTTAATGTTAGCTCACTTACAACAAACAACGAGCAACCGGTAACCAGCAACCAGCAAAAGAAAGGATTTATCATGAAACTTACAGGCGCACAGATCCTTATGAAAATGCTAAAGGAAGAAGGTGTTGACACTATCTTTGGATTTCCTGGTGGTGTTGTCATAGACATTTATGATGAACTGGCTAAAACAGATATACGGCATATACTGGTCCGCCATGAGCAGGCAGCGGTTCATGCCGCGGATGGTTACGCAAGGGCCAGCGGCAAGGTTGGTGTCTGTCTGGTAACATCAGGACCCGGGGCTACCAATACAGTGACCGGAATTGCTAGTGCTTATATGGACTCCATTCCCATAGTTATATTTACCGGTCAGGTTCCTACACACCTTATCGGGAATGATGCTTTTCAGGAAGTGGATATAGTCGGAATAACAAGACCATGCACCAAGCACAATTACCTTGTTAAGCGCACCGAGGATCTTGCAAGAATCGTTAAAGAGGCATTTATTATAGCTGCATCCGGCCGACCGGGGCCTGTGCTGATCGATCTTCCAAAGGATGTGTCAAGCACGGCAATAACTTACAAAGCGCCCCAAAAAATTGAGCTGAAGTCATATAAACCTACTTATAGCCCAAACATGAACCAGTTGCAAAAGGCGGTAAAACTTATAAAGAATGCCAAAAAGCCGATTATTTTTGCAGGCGGCGGGGTTGTTCTTTCAAGAGGTTCAAAAGAGCTTACTGAATTGGCCCATAAAACCCAGGCCCCTGTAACATGCTCCTTAATGGGGCTTGGAGCATTTCCGGGCACAGATCCTTTGTGGTTAGGCATGATCGGCATGCATGGCACATATCGAGCCAACATGTGCTCAGGAGACTGCGATCTTATGATTGCCGTTGGAGTCCGTTTTGACGACCGTGTTACCGGAAAAACAGATACATTTGCACCTAATGCAAAGATTGTGCATATTGATATTGATCCCACATCAATACGCAAGAATATTCCTGTTGCCGTCCCTGTGGTGGGTGATTGCAAAACAACCCTTGGTCTTCTTAACAAGCTTTTAGACAAGGAGGACCTGGGCGATCTGAAGAAAAAGAGGAAAACCTGGTTGGATCAGATAGAAAAGTGGAAAAGCACGACTCCGCTGGCATATAAACAGAAAAATATTATCAAGCCGCAATATGTTGTCGAGAAACTTTACGAATTGACTAAAGGCAATGCGATTATAACTACTGAAGTTGGGCAGAATCAGATGTGGGCCGCGCAGTATTATCATTTTAACAAACCCAATCATTTTATTACATCAGGCGGGCTGGGGGTTATGGGGTTCGGGCTTCCAGCAGCAATCGGCGCTCAATTGGCCTGTCCTAAAAAGCTTGTAGTGGATATTGCCGGAGACGGCAGCATTCAGATGAACATACAGGAAATGGCAACTGCAAAACAATACGGTCTTCCAGTAAAGATCGTTATCCTGAACAACCAGTATCTTGGCATGGTCAGGCAGTGGCAGGAATTGTTCTACGACAAACGTTACACTGCTACAGGCATGGAGCATGCCCCTGACTTTGTAAAACTGGCAGAGGCATACGGAGCCCTTGGTTTAAGGGCTACAAAGCCTGAAGAGGTTGAACCGGTACTCATAAAAGGCCTTTCTTCACCTAGAACAGTAATTATGGACTTTGCTGTCGAGAGGGAAGAATGTGTTTATCCAATGGTGCCTGCCGGAGCTCCTATAACGGAAATGCTTCTGGCCTGACAGCAAACGCTAAAGTATAATTAACCGATTAAATTAAGGATATAAATCATGACTGAACAAAAACATATACTTTCGATTTTAGTTGACAACCAGCCGGGGGTGCTGTGCAGGATCACAGGATTGTTCAGCGGAAGAGGCTATAATATTGAAAGTCTTTCTGTTGCCGAAACTACCGATGCTCTGGTGTCCAGGATTACCCTTGTTACCAAGGCGAACGCTCCGGTTGTCGAGCAAATCATGAAGCAGCTTCACAAGCTTATAAATGTGATAAAAGTACATGAACTTACAGAATCAAGTTATGTTCAAAGGGAGATGGCCCTTATCAAGGTTCAGGCCAGATCTGAACACCGGGCTGAAATCCTCAGAATCGTAGATATTTTCAGGTGTAAAGTGGTTGATGTCGGGCAGGAGCATTACACCTTAGAGGTTACCGGAGATGAAGACAAAATGCATGCAATTTTGAATCTTCTAAAACCGATAGGGATTAAGGAAATCGCAAAAACAGGGGTTATCGCCCTTTTCCGGGAATCAAAATGAAAATTACCATAGGAGTTTTTTGCATAGGGCTAAATATTACAAAAATGTAATTATAAATCGGGGAGAATAAAATGGCAAATATCGATTTCGGCGGTGTTGTAGAGGAAGTAGTTACATCTGAAGAATTTTCTCTTGAGAAAGCCAGGGAAGTACTTAAAGATGAAATTGTTGCAGTTTTAGGTTATGGCGTGCAGGGACCTGGGCAGGCTTTGAACCTGAGGGATAATGGTATTAACGTTATAGTAGGGCAGCGTGAAGGTGGTGCATCATGGGATCATGCTGTTGCAGACGGTTTTATTCCAGGCAAAACACTTTTTCCTCTTGAGGAGGCGGCACGGAAAGGGACCGTTATTCAGTTTCTCCTTTCAGATGCTGGTCAGGTTGCAACATGGCCTCAGATAAAAGAATGTCTTAATGAAGGAGATGCTCTATATTTTTCGCACGGATTTTCAATTGTTTATAAAGACCAAACAGGTATTAAGCCTCCGGAAAATGTTGATGTCGTTTTAGTGGCCCCAAAAGGATCGGGCCGCACAGTGCGCACTAACTTTCTGGCCGGCAGCGGCATTAATTCCAGCTTTGCAGTTCATCAGGATTTTACGGGAAAGGCAAAGGAGAGAACTATTGCATTAGGAATTGCTATAGGATCGGGTTATCTTTTTCTGACTACTTTTGAGAAGGAAGTCCGTAGCGATCTTACCGGCGAGCGTGGCGTTCTAATGGGATGCCTTTCCGGTGTAATGGAAGCACAATATAATCTTCTTCGAAAACATGGTCACAGCCCGAGTGAAGCGTTTAATGAGACCGTAGAGGAGCTTACTCAGAGCCTCATACGACTTGTGGCGGAAAATGGCATGGACTGGATGTTCTCAAACTGCAGTACCACTGCTCAGAGAGGGGCTCTGGATTGGGCTCCAAAGTTTCGTGACGCCGTGGTTCCTGTCTTTGACGACCTCTATGAAAGTGTTCTGTCGGGCAAAGAGACAAAAAGAGTTATCGAAGTCAACAGCGCTCCTGATTATCGTGAAAAATTGCAAAATGAACTTGATGTAATCAAGAATTCAGAAATGTGGAAAGCCGGCGCAGCAGTTCGATCATTAAGGCCTGAAAACCGAAAAAAATAAGAAAGAGCAATATTATGGAACCTATCCTGCTATATGATACCACCTTAAGAGACGGAGCCCAGGGAGAAAACATCAGTTTCAGCGCTGAAGAAATGATAAAGATCGCACAGAAGCTTGATGATCTCGGGATACATTACATAGAGGGCGGCTGGCCCGGTTCCAATCCCAGGGACGAACGCTTTTTTGAGCTGGCGAAAAATATTAAATTTCAAAATGCCCGTCTTGCTGCATTCGGCGCAACCCGCAAGCCAGGAATCAAGCCTGATGATGATCCTAACTTAAATGCGCTTCTTGAAAGCGGCGCTCCTGCTGTCACAATTTTCGGAAAGACATGGGATCTCCATGTCGAGCAGGTTATGAGAAATACTTTGAAAGAGAATCTCGCGATGATATGCGACTCTGTCGAGTATCTGAAGAAGAATGATCGTGAAGTTATCTACGATGCCGAGCATTTTTTTGACGGGTATAAGAAAAATCCGGGTTATGCATTGAAAACCCTGATGGCTGCTGTAGAAGGCGGCGCAGACACTATTGTTCTCTGCGATACAAATGGCGGCACCCTGCCATTTGAAATAGAATCCATCATAAATAATGTACAAAAAAGCATTGCTGAAAAACAGAGCACAAAAACAGATGACCTGGCGCTTAAAATCGGAATTCATACACATAACGACTGCGGCTTGGCTGTGGCCAATTCCATAGCAGCGATCCGCGCGGGCGCTGTTATGGTTCAGGGGACTGTCAATGGATATGGAGAAAGATGCGGCAATGCGGACCTTACCTCAATTATACCGATTCTTTGTATAAAAATGGATTGTCCGTGTATTTCAAACAAGAACCTTGCAAAATTAAAAAAGGTCTCCAGGTTTGTCAGCGAGACTGCGAACATGATTCCATTAAGCACCAGGCCCTTTGTGGGCAAAAGCGCTTTTGCCCACAAGGGCGGTATTCATGTAAGCGCTATCATGAAGGTTCCGGGGGCATATGAACATATGGATCCTGAGTATGTGGGGAACAAGCGCCGTGTTTTGATATCGGATCTTTCAGGCAAGAGCAATATAGAATACAAGGCCAGGGAACTGGGCATTGAGCTTAATGGCAAGGGGCTTGACAGCCGCAAAATCGCTTCTGAAATAAAACGGCTGGAAGATCAGGGTTATCAGTTTGAAGCGGCTGACGGCTCCTTTAAAATACTTATGGAAAAATTTACAAAACAGTTCAAACCGTTATTTGAACTGAAATCTTTTAGAGTTCACGTTGAAAAGGAAAAAGATCATCCGTGTTCGTCTCATGCTACTATCAAGGTTTCTGTCGGCGATAAAGAGGAAATTACCGCCGCCGAAGGACATGGGCCGGTTGGCGCTCTGGACAATGCCTTGCGCAAGGCTCTGGAAAAATTTTATTTAACAGATCTTGATTCCATGCGTCTTGTAGATTTCAAAGTCCGGGTAATAGATGGCGACAAAGGAACTGCGGCAAAGGTAAGGGTTTTAATAGAATCAAGAGACGAAGATGATATCTGGAGTACAATCGGCGCTTCAGAGGATATCATTGAAGCAAGCTGGCAGGCGCTGGCAGACAGTTTTCAGTATAAGCTGGCCAAGGAACGGAAAAAAGCATTGGAAAATAGTCGAGTAGAGAAATAGTTGGATAGTCGAGTAGTCAACCACTCGACTAATTTCCTACTCAACCACTTGACCAATATTACTGATAGCGGAGCAAAATCATGAATGAAAAAGTAATAATATTTGACACAACCCTAAGGGATGGTGAGCAGTCTCCCGGAGCAAGCATGAACACCGCTGAAAAGCTGCGGATTGCCGTGCAACTGGAAAAACTCGGTGTAGATGTGTTGGAGGCAGGGTTTCCTGCCGCATCTGAAGGAGATTTTGAGGCGGTTTCCAGAATAGCAGGCAGGTTGAAAAACACAGAAGTCGCCGCATTGGCGCGAACTTCCAAAAAAGATATCGATCATGCCTGGGGCGCTATCCGTAATGCCGCTAAACCGAGGATACATACCTTTATTGCAACTTCGGATATTCATATGGACTATAAGCTGAAAATGACACGGGATGCGGTTGTAAAAAAAGCAATTGAAGCGGTTAAATATGCGAGATCTTTTACTGACAGCATAGAATTTTCTGCTGAAGATGCATCAAGGAGCGATCGTGATTTTTTGTGCAGGGTTTTTGAGGCCGTAATTGAGGCCGGCGCCACAACTATTAATATTCCTGACACAGTAGGCTACGCTATTCCACAGGAATTTGCGGATCTTGTTAAATATGTAATAGCGCATACACCCAATATCCATAAAGCAATTGTGAGCATACACTGCCATAACGACCTTGGCCTTGCCACAGCCAATACTCTTGCGGCAATAAGCGCCGGCGCAAGACAGGCTGAAGTTACAATAAACGGGATCGGAGAAAGGGCGGGAAATACGTCTCTTGAAGAGATTGTAATGGCTCTGCATACAAGACCCAATTATATCCCGGTATCAACAGATATTAACACCAAGCAGATTTATCCGACAAGCCGGCTTGTCAGCATGATAACAGGAATTATTGTGCAGCCGAATAAGGCTATAGTCGGCGCCAACGCATTTGCGCATGAAGCAGGTATCCACCAGGACGGCATGTTGAAAAACCCGATGACATATGAGATTATGAAGCCTGATACCATAGGTCTCGGCGCCGGCAAGCTTGTATTGGGCAAACATTCAGGAAGGCATGCCCTGCGCTCACATCTAAAGGATTTGGGATATGATCTTTCAGACGAAGAATTAAATCTTATCTTTAAAAAATTCAAGGAGCTTGCGGATAAGAAAAAAGATATTGTGGATGAGGATCTTGAGGTTCTTGTTACAGAAGGTATATTACGAACTACAGATATTTTCTGCCTGGAGTATTTGCATGTGATAAGCGGGACAACGGTTCTTCCCATGGCGAGTGTTAAACTCATAATAAACGGACGCTCTGTGCAGGGCGCGGGTTATGGGAACGGGCCGATTGATGCGGCTTTTAACACAATAGCAAAACTTACCGGGACCGGATCGGAACTCTTAAGATTTTCTGTGAGTGCCCTGACCGGCGGCACGGATGCACAGGGAGAGGTAACCGTGCGCTTAAATGAAGACGGGCTTATTGCTCTTGGCAGAGGAGCTGATCCGGATATCATCACAGCCAGCGCCAAGGCTTATATTAACGGGCTAAACAGGCTGGAATACTTAAAAGCCAATCCTGTGATATCACCTGAAACATTGTAGCCCTTTGAAAAAACTGTCTAAATTCATCAGGTTTGCAATGTTCCAATAATATCTGTTAGCCGCGGGATATTTCTTTTTATAAGAAAGGCTTCTATTCCTTCAATAATGTCAATTGTGGCATGCGGGTTGATCAAATTCGCCGTTCCGACCTGAACCGCAGCCGCCCCTGCTATTAAAAACTCAAGCGCATCCTCTGCGGTCATTATGCCTCCGACCCCTATTACAGGGAGCTTAACATTTTGAACTACCTGCCATACCATGCGCAAAGCTATTGGTTTAATTGCCGGGCCGGAAAGCCCTCCGGTTATATTTGCAAGCTTCGGCCGCCGGGTTTCAATGTCTATAGCCATGCCGGTTATCGTATTTATTAATGATATGGAATCAGCGCCCGCATCCTCCACACCGCGGGCAATAAGAGTAATATCGGTTACATTGGGAGTAAGTTTTACCATAAGTGGTTTGCCGGTATTGTTTCTGACAGCCTTTACTATTTTGCAGGCTGCATCAGGATCGGTTCCAAATGCCGCGCCTCCCGCCTTTACATTGGGGCATGAGATATTGACTTCAATGCCGGCTATTTCTTCAATTTCATCAATGCGTGATGCCATCTCAGCATATTCCCGGGCATCTTTTCCGTAAATGTTTACAATGATGGGCGTTGATAGTTTTTTGAGGAACGGAAGTTTTTCTTCAATAAATGATGCAAGCCCGACGTTTTCAAGGCCGATGGCATTGAGCATGCCGCATGGGGTTTCAACTATCCTTGGAGGTGGGTTACCCATGGAGGGTTTAAGAGACAAACCCTTGACAATAACAGCGCCAAGCCGGTTCAAATCAATAAGATTTTCAAACTCCCTGGCATAACCGAATGTACCGGATGCCGTCATTACCGGGTTTTTTAGCTCTATTCCTCCAATATTTACTGATAGGTCGGCTTTGTTTTCCATAATACCCGTCTATTACCTCCGGCATGCGATTATATGAGACCGCGGATTAAAATTTAAGCCTGAATTCCTCACATCTTTTCTATGATTTCGTATGCCTTTTCAAGCGCCTGATCAAGTTTCTCGGGTATGGAGCCGCCGGCCTGCGCCATATCAGGCCTTCCGCCTCCGCCGCCACCGACTATGGCCGCAACCTGCTTTACAATGCTTCCCGCATTAAAACGATTCATTAAATCCTTTGTAACAACCACGATAAGCAGAACATTGGGACCTGCAACACTGCCAAGCACAACGATTCCAGATTTCATTTTTTCCTTGAATCTGTCAGCCAGATCTCTAAGAGCCGCGGGCGTGTCAACCACGACTTTTTTTACCTGAACCTTTACATTGTCTATTAATTTAATATAACCTTCGGAGCTATCCGCCTTTGTTGCAGCAATTTTTGCTTTAAGTTTTTCTATTTCCTTTTCAGCGGACTTATGCTCGCTGATTATTTTGTTAATTCTCTTTAGAATATCTTCCGGCCTTTCCTTTATCAGGCGGGCTGTTTCCTGAACTATTTTTGAAGCCTTCTGGATATATTCAAGTGCTGCTTCGCCGGTCAGGGCTTCGATCCTTCTTATTCCCGATGCTACGCTGGATTCTCCGATTATCTTGAAAAGGCCAATCTTGCCGGTGTGGCTGGCATGAATTCCTCCGCAGAGTTCCTTGCTGAAAGATGCAAGGGAAACAACCCTGACCCGGTCTCCATATTTTTCTTCAAAAAGGGCTGTAGCCCCTGATTTAAATGCTTCTTCAGCATCCATTTCTTTTGTTTCAACCAAAACATTTTCGCGTATTCGATTGTTTACAATACTTTCAATTTTATTTAAAGTATCGCCGTCAACCTGAGAAAAATGGGTAAAATCAAAACGGAGTCTGTCCGGTGATACAAACGAACCAGCCTGTTTTACATGGTCGCCCAGCGTTTCGCGCAATGCAAAATGGAGTATATGTGTGGCAGTGTGGTTGCAGGCAATAGCCTCACGACGCGTTTTTTCAACAACAAGCTTTACATTATCCCCTTTTTTAATGCTTCCTGAAATTATTTTACCTTTATGTATTATAAGACCTGTCGGGTCCTTAATGGTGTCAGAAACATCCATTTCAAGCATTCCAGGATTCAGACCTGTTATTTTTCCTTTATCCCCTACCTGGCCTCCGGATTCAGCATAAAAAGGTGTAATTTCTGATACAACTTCAACAATTTTGCCGGTTGTTGCCTCTTGGACTTCATAGCCGTTTTCTACTATTGCAAGGATAGGTGAGGCACAATAATCCGCCTGATAGCCGACAAACTCCGGTTTTATTCCATCGGACGAAAGTCTTTTATAGGCATCACTGACCTCTGAAAAGGTTGCGATAGATCTGGATCTGGTTCGCTGCCCTTCCATGGCCTCATTAAAACCTGTCATATCCAGGGTCATGTTTTCATCCCTGACCACATCTTTTATGATATCGACCGGAAATCCATAAGTGTCGTACAGTTTAAATATTACATGACCCGGCATCTGGTTTTGGTTTTTTGCTTTTATATCTGCAAGTGTTTCGTTTAAAAGCTTAAGCCCGTTATCCAGGGTTTCTGAAAATCTGATCTCCTCATTTTGAATTACATTTGTGATAAAAGCGGCGGCATTTGAAAGCTCAGGATAGGCCGGTTCCATGATATTAAACACCTTTTTTGCCGTTTTATGAAGAAACGGCTTTGAAAGACCTATATTGCGGCCGTAACGTATTGCTCTGCGTATGATTCGGCGAAGCACATATCCTCTTCCTTCATTAGATGGAAGTATTCCGTCGCCTATAAGAAATGCGGCAGCCCTGGTGTGGTCGGCAATTACCTTCATGGCTATGTCGTTTTGCAAAGAATTGCCGAATTTTTTTTCTGAAAGAGTTTCCACCATTGTAATAATCGGACGGATAAGATCTGTATCAAAGTTTGTGGGCACATTCTGCACAAGAGCGGCTATCCGTTCAAGACCCATACCCGTGTCGATACTGGGTTTTGGAAGGGAGGTCATCTTTCCTGAGATGTCACGGCTGTACTGCATAAAAACAAGATTCCATATCTCAAGGTACCTGTCGCATTCGCATCCTACCCTGCAACCAGGACTGTTGCAGCCGAATTCTTCGCCGCGATCTATGAGTATTTCGCTGCATGGGCCGCATGGACCTGTATCTCCCATTGACCAGAAGTTATCCTTTTCCCCAAACCTCACAATCCGGTCTTCCGGCACGCCGATATTCTTACTCCAGATATTATATGCCTCATCATCGTCAAGATAGACTGAAACCCATAGCTTCTCCGTTGGCAGGCCATAGCCGCGCACAAGCAGATCCCATGCAAACTCAATCCCTTTTTCCTTGAAATAGTCACCAAAGGAAAAATTTCCTAACATCTCGAAAAAGGTATGGTGCCTGGCAGTATAACCCACATTTTCCAGGTCGTTATGTTTACCTCCTGCGCGCACGCATTTCTGTGATGTTGCGGCCCTTACATACCCTCTTTTTTCTTCGCCCAGAAAGGTGCGCTTAAACTGGACCATACCGGCATTTGTAAACAACAAAGTAGGATCATCTGAAGGAACAAGGGAAGAACTTCTTATAATCCGATGGTTGTGTTTTTTAAAATATTCAAGGAATTGACTGCGTATTTCGTTGCTCGTCATCGATTACTTTGTTCCTTCTTCCACCTTTGCGGAAAGACCAAGCGCTTCTCTGACCTTTGCAACCGCGGAATTATAAATATCCGGATTTTCGCTTAAGAATTTTTTTACATTTTCACGGCCCTGGCCTATTCTCTCTCCATTATATGAATACCATGACCCGCTTTTGTCAATTATGCCTGCTTCAACGCCCGCGTCAACAAGGTCGCCTGTTTTTGATATGCCTTCACCATACGTGATGTCAAATTCAGCCTCCTTGAAGGGGGGCGCCATCTTGTTTTTTACAACACGCACCCTTGTACGGTTTCCAGTAATATCCTGGCCCTCTTTTATAGCTCCGATGCGTCTGATATCAAGCCTTACAGAGGAATAGAACTTGAGCGCATTCCCGCCGGTAGTTGTTTCAGGATTGCCGAACACCACACCTATTTTCATGCGTATCTGGTTTATAAAAATAACCGATGTCATGGTTTTGCTTATTGAAGCGGTCAGCTTCCTAAGCGCCTGCGACATGAGTCTGGCTTGAAGCCCCATGTGGGAATCACCCATCTCCCCTTCGATTTCCGCTCTGGGAACAAGGGCTGCAACCGAATCTATAACCACGATATCTATTGCTCCGCTTCTAACCAGCATGTCTGCTATTTCAAGCGCCTGTTCACCTGTATCAGGCTGTGCAAGCAAAAGCTCATCACAATTCACGCCAAGCTTCTTTGCATACCCGACATCAAGAGCATGCTCAGCATCTATAAATGCGGCAATGCCGCCCTTTTTCTGAGCTTCTGCAATAACATTAAGGGTCAGGGTTGTTTTGCCGGATGATTCCGGGCCAAAAATTTCTATAACCCTGCCCCTTGGCAGGCCTCCTATGCCCAGCGCCTTGTCAAGAGCGAGGGATCCGGTCGGTATTACCGGAACATCAACAATCGGCTGGCTGCCCAGCCTCATAATAGAACCTTTGCCGAACTGACGTTCAATTTGAACTATAGCGGCATCTGCGGCTTTTTCCTTGTCCGGTGAAATGCTCATAATATCCTCCCAAAATGCTTTTATCTAAAGTGATCCGTTTAAGGTTCAGGGTTCAAAGGTTATAGCCTGCTGATATCTTTAACTTTATAACACAATACTCAGATTAGTCTCTTTCACCCATTGGGTGAAACATAACATGCGCCCCTATTAAGGCCTTAGGCCACCTTTAGCCAATGGCTAATAGCCAATAGTCAAAGGTAAAGCGAAGCTTTCTAAGGCTCTTCAACCGTGAACGTTGAACCGCTCAACCCAGGTTTTTCTATAATGATATGCTGATCAGCTTCGTGTAAACAGCGCCGTTTGATTTTAAATCGCTTTTAAATAAAATAATATTATCTGCAATAAATGGCTCTGATTCAAGTTCTTTATATTTTTTTATTGCAGTAATAAGTTTTGTCCGGTCAAGCTGTTTTTTTACACGAGCCAGCGTCAGATGACCCTTAAACGGCCTGTTCTCCCTTGAAAAACCGATCTTTTCCAATTGATCTTCAAGACTCTTTTGCAGTTGAATAAGCATGTCAATTTGCCCTTTGATGCCGACCCATAAGACATTGGGACGATTAATGTCTGGAAAGGCGCCTATCCCTTTTGCAGCCAGAGATATCGGAGCATGATCTGCAGCGGATTTAAATATCGCTTTGCCAACCCTTTGTGCATCCTCTTCGTTGATGTTGCCTAAAAATTTCAGTGTAAGGTGGATGTTTTTTACCTGAACCCACCGCGCATCCAATTTATTAGACTTCAGGTCTTCCTGAATACTGCTTATAAAGGATCTTATTTTTTCCGGCAGTTCAAAACCTATGAAAGCGCGTATGATATCAGGCATTTGGAAGAGTAAACTGCGGTTCGCCCAGCGTGAATTTACCATCTGAAATCCAACTTTTCAATATTTCAGCTATCTCACGTGCCTTTACCATGCTGGAAATAGGCACGGTTGGGACAGTCTCTCCCTGAAATTTTATATGGCCGCTTTTAAGCTCGGCATAACTGACCTGGCCGTAGCTTTTTGAAATGCCATTTGGATAATCATGCCCATAATCGACTATCTGGGTAAAAATTTCCTCGTCAGATATAGCAGTGTGTTGCGCAATTTCTTCGTTCAATATCGGGATCGGAATACCCAGACCTACGGCCAGCGAACATCCGTAACCCTGGAGACTAACGCCAACCAGCCAGCTCGGACTCATTGTTTTCATGTCTCCCATAACCCACAATGTTCCGGCAGGTGCGACAGGAACACCCCTTTCAGTCCTATTTACAGAAGGGTTATGCTGGGTTCCGTGCCATGTAACATAGCCTATGCCGCCGCCTAAAAAGATCCTGGTTCCAAGTCCGATGGTTTTGTAATAAGGATCATTAAAAAGAGGGCTTAATTGTCCTGCAGAGCAGTAGTTTGCATTGCCTGCTTTTGGTTTAAGAGCGCCCATATAAGTATAAACGGTTTTGTTGGTAAGATTTATGGCACAGTTATAATTCTGATACCCGTTTCTTGGGTTGCAAAGCGTTGCGCTGGGAAGGGTGCGCAGAGTTATCTCCTTTTCTATCATCCTGTTCGGATAGCATGCTGTCCCATAAGAGGTTGCTTTTAAATATACCTTCTTTTTTGCAAGCAAATCCTGGATTACATGGCCCCCTCCGTATCTGAATTCACCTGGATATACCTTGTTTAACGGATCATCCTCGCACAGCTCCGTGGCCCCGAGATAGCAGTCTACAGCGGCGATTCCAGCATATGCAGGCACCTTGTTCACCCAGACCTTGGAAGCCTTAATTCCAGGAACAGAATGCCCAAAATTAATAAAGGCTCCTGAAGAACACATAGGGGAAAAAGTTCCTGTGGTTACAACATCAACATGTCTTGCAGCTTCAATCGGGCCTTCATTTTTGACGATATTGATGATTTCCTCTGCTGTAACCACAACTACTTTACCGGATTTAATTTTTTCATTGATTTCCCTATAAGTCTTGTTAACTTTATATTTTTTCATTCCAAAACGCTCCAGGCCAAGTCAGATTTCCAGCCTTTATCTTAAATTGTAACACCTAATTTAACTTTGGCTCAATCAGGGTTTAACAGCCTCAATCTTGCTGGTTATATTGTTGGTTATCCATGCTGCATCCCACCATTCAAGAGGGTTTACAAAGGTGTTATGGATAAAAATACCGAAATGCAGATGATCGCCGCCTGCAAGGCCTGTCATGCCTGTGCGGCCCACGATTTCACCCTTTGATACAAGCTGATCCTTTTGCACATTATAACTGCTTAAATGAGAATACATGCTAAGCAGCCCAAATCCATGGTCGATTATGACGGTTTTCCCATAAATACCAAGATGATCGGCAAAAACCACCTTTCCCCTGTTGGATGCGGGTACCGGCGAATGCTCAAGAGAGGCCAGATCTATGCCAAGGTGAACCTGGCGGTCGATTATTTGTTCTTTGTATTTATATGTTCGATGATCAGCAAATCCAGCCCTGTTTGCCGACTTTGGCAGCCTTTGAAATGGCCCGTTCCAGTATAACGCGTTGTCGGTTTTTTGCCCTAGTTCTGTTACCTGTTTGTAGTTGCTTTGACGAAGATTATGATTTATTTTTAAAAATTTATCCAGCACGGATGTTTTGGAATCTGACGGAGCATCAATTTCGAATTCCGGCATCTTATAGTTTAGAAATTTATCTGAAATGTTAATCACATCTTTTCTAAATTCCTTCTTTTTTATATAATAAGATAATCCGGCTATTGCATTGTTGCCTGCCCGGTCGGTTGCTTTAACAAAAATTTCGGTTTTTGGCCCCTTGTCGTAACTGAGTGCAAAAAAAGCCATGAATATATCAGGATCCTTAAAATATCCTGAATAGCCCGGAAAGAAATTTTCTCCAACATATATTCCGCTTTTTGGGCATGGCTCAGACAGCCTGTATATAGCCAGGGCTGCCCCCCCCTGGCTTATATTGTGGGCTCTGCTCAAAATATCTATATCAGGCGACAGGGTGTCGATGGTTATATTTTTTTCAATATATGTTTTATTGCCGTGCCACCATCCGCGCCAGGAAAAATCCCGCGCAACAATACGCAAAATTGCCTTGCCGTCGCTAACTCCTATTTTCCTTGGTTCTATCTTGATCTTAAAAGTCTCTTTATGAATTTTTTCGCCCTTATACTCTGGTGCCTGAAAGTCCTTATCAAGCATCACAACCTCTTTGCCATCTTTATAAAGACCGATCCACATCATTCGTATACCACTTTTAGTGTCAGACACTGAAATGGAAAGCTCTTGAGATGCTTTTATTGACAAAGAGGGGAGTTCCAGCACAACAGACGGGTTTTCGCCCTCAAATAGAGTTGAGAAAAACCACACTATTGGAACAATCAATATAAAACAGATTAGAACAACAAGGCGATATTTTGTATTGGTTTTCAATGGGTTATATCCAGTCTTTAATTTTAATATATTAAAAAAATATAACAGTTAAAAAGCGTGTAATCAAGGTAAAGTTTTCGTTTGTTGACTTTTAACCATGCGTAAGATAAATTCTTTTTATTTTACTCGATTACTTGGCAGGGTCTGACACATTATGGGTAATATGGTCAAAACAGGTAATATATCAATCGGGCAGGGAGCGCCTCTTGTGCTTATTTCAGGTCCATGTGTGATAGAGGATTATGAAACCTGTTTTGAAATAGCTTCATTTCTTAAAGAACTTACGCAAGAATTGGGCATCCCCTTTATCTTCAAGGCGTCCTATGACAAGGCTAACCGCACATCAATAAATTCTTTCAGGGGCCCTGGACTGGTTGATGGACTTAAAATTCTTGCGCAAATAAAGTCAGAACTCGGCATAAAGATTCTTTCAGATGTGCACAGAATAACTGAAGTGGAAAGAGCCGCACAGGTGCTGGATATAATACAAATTCCTGCTTTTTTATGCAGGCAGACCGATTTTATTTTAGAAGTTGCCGGAACCGGAAAGCCGGTAAATATTAAGAAAGGGCAGTTTCTTGCTCCCTGGGATGTTGTCAATATTGTTAAAAAGATAACCTCTGCGGGAAACAAACAGATCATGATTACGGAACGGGGCACAATGTTCGGCTATAACAATCTGGTTGTAGATTTCCGCGGCATAAAGATAATGCAGGATACAGGCTGGCCGATAATATTTGACGCCACTCACAGCATCCAGCTTCCGGGAGGGGTTGGTTCAAGTTCCGGAGGGCAGCGTGAATTTGCGCCGATCCTTACAAAAGCTGCGGTTGCCGCAGGTGCGGATGGAGTGTTTTTGGAGGTTCATAAAGATCCGGACAGGGCACCTTGTGACGGACCCAACTCGTTAAAACTTGATGATCTTTACGAGCTTCTTTTACAACTCGTGGCAATTAGAGGTGTATTAGTTTAATTTTTTGTAATATTTTAGGTTGGTTAAAATATTACGATTTTTTCAGGTTTAAAACAGGATGATGATTATTGATAAATTAAAAGGGATAAAACTTCTTCTCCTTGACGTAGATGGAGTTCTTACCGACGGCAGTATAATATATAATGACAATGCCGAAGAAACCAAGGTTTTTAATGTAAAAGACGGGCTTGGGATAAGGCTTCTTATCGAAGAAGGAATAGATGTATGTGTCGTAACAGGCAGAACTTCAAAGGCTCTTTTGCACAGGTGTAAAAATCTTGGAATTTCATATATATTCGACGGAGTCGGCAACAAGGCCTCTGTTATGAATTCCATTATTACGCGGACAGGCGTGCTGCCCGAAGAAATCGCATTTATCGGCGACGATTTGCCCGATCTTCCCTTAATGAAACTGGTCGGTCTTTCCATTGCCGTAGCCGATGCACACGAAAAACTGCTGGAAAAAGCCGATATGGTTACATCTGCAAAGGGCGGCTTTGGCGCTGTAAGAGAGGTTTGCGAAACCATATTAAAAGCTAAGGGGCTTTTAGAAAATATTATCAAGCAGTTTTAATGGCATCGTCAAAAGGCCCATCTACTGCGTTGTAATATTTTTTCAGACATTCGGCATTTTATATGTGTGGCCTCATTCCTGAAAAACTACTACGCCTTATATATAAACGTTTTTACTTAGCCATTGATAATGCTTTTTATTAAGAAAAAAAACACTGAAAATAAAAAACTGAAGATTTTTTTAGTCGTAATCATTCTTCTTTCCCTGTGCGTCATATCGGCGGTTTTTATAGGCTATCGATTAATTTTGAACAAAGAGGGCAAGTTTATTTCATCCCTTAACACCGAGGCAAACATATCAATAAGCAAGGTTTACCAAACAGCAACGCGTGATGGGATAAAGGAATGGAGCCTGGAAGCTAAATCAGCATCTTATATTGATGCAACCAAACAGGCAAATCTCCAGGATGTTATTGTAACATTTTTTCTTAAAGATGAAGAAAAGGTTTGTCTGACGGCTGACCAGGGCATTCTGAAAACAGATTCAAATGACATTGAGGTTACAGGCAATGTTGTTGTGCAAAATGAAACTTACAGGCTGAAAACCAAAAAGCTTAATTACGAACACACCAAACGTATTATTTTTTCAAAAGTTCCTGTGGAAATTGTCAGTGATTCACTCAATCTTGCAGCCGACTCGATGAGTTTTGATTTAAATACCAACAGGATCTTGTTTGAAGGAGGGATTGAGGGCAGTTTTAGTGAGACCATTATTTTATAATATAACAGGTTGTCGGGCATCCTATTCCTTGATTGTAATTTTGTTGTTTGCATGTGTTTTTAAGGTGTCTTTTGCATATGCCGACGATCCGGCAATAAATCCGGGAAAAGACAGCAAGAAAATTCATATTACATCCGACAGCCTGGTTGCCGACAACGAAGCCATGATCGCTGAATTTATTGGGAATGTTATAGCAATCAGGGAAACAGACGTTATTACATCCGACAGGCTGAAGATTTTTTATAAAAAGGGTATTGCTAAAAAGCAGAACCCGGCAGCCGGAGAGGAAATGATAAAAAAGATTGTCGCAAACGGCAATGTGGTAATAAAATTTGATGACAAGGTTGCAAAGGCACAACAGGCGGTTTATACGGCTGAGACTGGGATAATTGTTTTAACCGGTCCGGATTCGAATGTTACAAGCGGAAACAATTTTATTTCAGGCGAAAAAATAACCATGTACAGATCTGATGACCGCATGGTGGTTGAAAGCGGCAAAGAAAAACGGGTTGAAGCTGTATTTTATTCAAAAGATAATAACATGAAATAGTATATGCCCAACAAACAAAACCATGGCAAAATTGTCTCTTCAAAAATTGATTAAATTCTATAATGGAAAGCGGGTAGTAAACTGCGTAAGCCTGGATATTGAAAGCGGCAGTGTTGTCGGCCTTCTTGGTCCTAACGGCGCCGGCAAAACCACTACTTTTTATATGGCTATTGGAATTATAAAGCCTGATGAAGGTAAGGTTTTTATTGATGATGAAGATATCACCGATTACCCCATGTATATGAGGGCCCGCAAGGGTGTTGGATATCTTCCTCAGGAGCCTTCAATATTCAGAAAGCTTTCTGTAAAACAAAATATTTTAGCGATTCTAGAAGCGCTTTCTATCTCAAAGTCGGAACAAAATTATCGCGTAAACATGCTTCTTGACGAGCTGGGCATTAAGCACCTTGCAGATCAAAAGGCTAGTATGCTTTCAGGAGGGGAGAGACGGCGGCTCGAAATTACGCGTGCATTAGCTGCCAACCCATCATTTATTTTACTGGACGAACCTTTTGCAGGCATTGATCCTCTGGCTGTTATTGATATAAAAAACATCATTGAACATCTTAAAAAACGAGGAATTGGAATTTTGATATCTGATCATAATGTCAGGGAAACGCTTGAGGTTTGCGGCAAGGCATATATATTAAACGAAGGGCAGGTTATTGAATCGGGAAGTCCGGAAAAGATAGCTTCCAGTGAAATAGCACGGCGCATATATTTAGGAGATGAGTTCAGGTTATAAAACCATGCTTGAATTAAGGCAACAGCTAAAATTATCCCAGCAGCTTATCATGACACCGCAGCTCCAGATAGCCATTAAGCTTCTGCAGCTGTCCCGTCTGGAGCTTATGGATACTATCCAGCATGAACTGGAGGAAAATCCCGCGCTGGAAGAGGTAACTGATTTTGCTGGTGAAGAACAATCTTCGGAGCAATCTAAAGCTGTGGCGGCTGAAAAACCTCTCAAAGAGGTTACAATAGAAGAAAAAATTGATGATAATATTGACTGGAGCAATTATCTTGATGAATATAATTCGTCCGGCAGAATCCATTTTGAAACCGAAAAAAAGGATACGCCAAATTTTGAATCTTTTGTAGCACGCAAGGAATCTTTGAGGGAACACCTTCTCTGGCAGCTGCTTATGATATTTCAGGCAGAAGAGCAACAAAGGATTGGAAGCTTAATTATCGGCAATCTGGATAAAGATGGGTATCTAAAGGTTTCTGTCGAAGAGATTGTTGCGTCAAGCAACTCAACAACCGAAAAAGTAAATAAGCTTTTGTTATTAATGCAGACTTTTGACCCGATCGGAGTATGCGCCAGAGATCTCGGCGAATGTCTCCTCATTCAGGCAAGGCATTTGGGGCTTAATAATACTGTAGTAACCGATATTATCAGTAACCATCTCAAGCATCTTGAAAATAAAAATTATAAAGCCATAGCAAAAGCATTAAAAGTAAGCATTGAAGAGGTTCTTTCTGCTGTAACTGTTATTAAAGCGCTGGAGCCAAGACCCGGACGGCAATTTTCCGATGAAGAGCCTCAATATATTATTCCGGACATTTTTGTTTATAAATCGGAAAATGAATTTGTGATAATAATAAATGATGATGGCATGCCAAAACTCCGAGTCAGTTCTTTTTATAAAAATACAATAAAATGTGGGGGAAAGATCACTGGCAGTGCAAAGAACTATATGCAGGAAAAAATGCGTTCAGCAGCATGGTTAATCAAAAGCATTTATCAGCGCCAGAAAACCATCTACAGGGTTATGGAAAGCATCTTGAAATTCCAGCAAGACTTTTTCGAAAAGGGAATAGCATACTTAAGGCCGATGGTGCTAAAGGATGTGGCTCAGGATATAGGCATGCACGAATCAACAATCAGCAGGGTTACAACAAACAAGTATGTTCATACTCCACAAGGTATTTTTGAATTGAAATATTTTTTTAATAGTTCTATTAATCGAATAAATGGTGAGGCAATAGCCTCTATCAGCGTTCAGGAAAAGATAAAGAAGATTATTGCCGGTGAAAATTCCAAAAAACCTTACAGCGATGATAAAATCTCAGAACTTTTGAAGCAGATGAATATTGATATCGCCAGAAGGACAGTCGCCAAGTATCGGGAAAGGCTAAAACTGCTGCCATCAAACAAACGTAAACAATTTTAGGGAGGCTTTTACATGCAGACATCTGTAACTTTTAAAAATCTGGATTCCTCTGAAAATTTAAAATCATATGTTCAAGAAAAACTTAACCGGTTTGATAAATACTTGTACAACCCGGCAGAAGCAAAAGTTGTCCTTTCGGTTGAAAAATTTCGTCATATAGCGGAAATCAATATTATTGGCGACAGACTAAACATAAACGGCAAAGAAGAAACCGGCGACATGTATTCATCTATTGATATGGTTTTAGATAAGCTTGAAAAACAGATAAAGAAAAACAGGGAAAAAAACAGAGGATACAGGGGCGGTTCAAAAGTCAGCGTAAAAGATGCCTTTGTTGAAGACATTGCTCGTCGCGATGTAAATGTTGAAAGAGATGTCAAGATTAAAAACATCGAATATAAGCCAATGGATATAGAAGAAGCTATAATGCAGATGGATCTTATAAGCAGTGATTTTCTTGTGTTTACAAACGCCAGAACCAATCAGGTTAATGTTCTTTACGGTCGTAAGGATGGTCACTACGGCTTGATCCAGCCCGGCACAGTGTAAACTATTAACAAAAATTTTGGTGAATATTAAATGAAAATTCTTGAAGTTTTAGATAAAGAAGCAATCATTGTTGAGCTTAAATCAGATGACAAGAAGGGGGTGCTTGAAGAACTTGTCAGGCCTGCGGCCCTTATTGCCGGCGTAAATCATGAAGAAATTATGCGAGTACTCCTGGAGAGAGAACGACTCGGTAGTACCGGCATAGGCGGAGGAATCGGCATTCCGCACGGCAAACTAAAGAGCCTGAAATCACTGGTGCTTGGTTTTGGTCTTAGCCGAAAAGGGATTGACTTTGAATCTATGGATGGCAAGCCCACCCATATCTTTTTTCTTCTGGTTACACCGGAAAATTCTACGGGCCTTCATTTGAAACTGCTTGCCAGGATTTCCAGAATTCTTAAAAATGATCTTTTTAAACAAAAACTGCTGGAAGCTGCCAGCAGCGAGGAAATCCTTTCCATCATAAAGGAAGAAGATGACAGGTTTTAAACACTTTTTACGGATTCATCACCATTAAAGGGGTTTTATGATTGGCATAGTTATTGTTACGCACAGACAGCTTGGGGATTCATTTATTGATGCCGCTGAATTCATTCTTGGCGGCAGGCCGGAAGCCATGGAGTCGGTTTCCATAGATTTGAATGAAAAGGCAGATATGCTTCGATTGAAAATTGCCGAAGCAATAAACAGGGTAAAAACAAAAGAAGGGGTGCTTGTTTTAACCGATATGTTTGGTGGAACCCCTTCCAATCTGAGCTATTCATTTCTTGAAGAAGGAAGGGTAGAGGTTTTATCCGGTGTTAACCTCCCGATTTTATTAAAAGCCGTTAACACTCGAAAAGACAATGATCTTAGTAACCTCGGACAAAACCTGGAAGCTTTTGGGAAGAAGAGCATTTCCCTTGCAAGTGCTGTTTTAAAAGGAAACAAACGCGAATAATTTGACATGTTAAAATAAGGGGGCATTATGAGCATAAAGATAGGCATCAACGGTTTTGGAAGAATAGGACGTCTTGTTTTCAGAGCCGCTATTAATCATCCGGAGATTGAGGTCGTGGCTATTAATGATCTTACAGATTCAGCCACAATGGCTCATCTTCTTACCTATGATTCGGTACACGGTAAACTTGGCGTTGAAGTTACAGCCGGGGACGACTCAATTGAAGTAGGAGGCAAATCCATCGGTATTACATCCATAAAGAATCCGGATGATCTTGCCTGGAAAAACTTTGGAGTTGATATTGTCGCTGAATGTACCGGGCTTTTCCTGGATTCCGAAAGCGCGTCAAAGCATCTTGCCGCGGGGGCCCGAAAGGTTATTATATCCGCCCCTGCCAAGAATCCCGATATTACAATTGTCATGGGTGTTAATTCAAATCAGTATAAACCAGCGCAACATCATATTATATCAAATGCCTCCTGTACAACAAACTGTCTTGCGCCTGTTGCCAAAGTGCTTCTGGAAAATTTCGGCATCAGGTGCGGGCTTATGACTACCATACATTCTTACACAGGAGATCAGCGTCTCCTTGATTTTCCCCACAAGGACCTGCGCAGAGCACGAGCCGCTGCCCTGTCAATGATTCCGACTACAACAGGCGCTGCAAAGGCGGTCGCTCTTGTGCTTCCGGAATTGTCAGGAAAGCTCAACGGACTTGCGATCCGCGTTCCAACACCGAATGTATCGCTTGTTGATTTGGTAGTAACAGTGGAAAAATCAGGAGTTACTGTTTCTGATGTTAACCAGGCCCTTAAAACAGCCGCAGAAGGAGCCCTTTCCGGCATATTAGGGTATAGCGAACTTCCGCTGGTATCGATCGACTTCAATGGATCGCCGCTATCTTCCATTGTTGATGGGCCGACTACATATGTCGTCGATAACATGGTAAAAGTGCTTTCCTGGTACGACAATGAAACAGGCTACTCAAACAGGATGGTCGATCTTGCGGCCATGATAGGGAGACAGCTGTGATGCTGGAATCGAATATGAAGAGTCGAAAACCACTGATTGCCGGCAACTGGAAAATGTTTAAAACCTGCAAAGAGGCTGTGGAAACATCACGGCAGCTTGTTAAGCTAATAACTAATGATACAGTTGATGTTATGATTGCACCTCCGTTTACATCTCTTATGCCTGTTTCAGATGTTGTGAAAGGAAGTTGTGTTGCCCTTGGCGCCCAGAATTTTTTCTGGGAACCGGAAGGGGCCTATACAGGTGAAATATCATCGGGCATGCTCCTGTCAGCCGGATGCAGTTATGTTATAATAGGTCATTCTGAGCGGCGTCAATATTTTGGAGAAACCGATATAACTGTTAATAAAAAAATAAAAGCTGCGATTAAAGATAATTTGATACCTATTCTATGCGTGGGAGAATCTGAAAAGGAGCGTGAGTCAAGCCATACATTTTCCGTTCTTGACAAACAGATCGCAAATGGGTTAGAAGATTTGGTTTTAAGTGATCTTGAAACACTGATTATAGCTTATGAGCCTATCTGGGCCATCGGGACCGGGAAAACAGCGACAAGCAGCCAGGCTCAGGATGTTCATCGGTTTTTACGTTCATTGATTGAAAAAAAATTTGGTAATGATCTTGCCAACTCCGTAAGAATATTGTATGGAGGCAGCGTCAAACCGGACAATATAAAGGAGCTTATGTTAATGCCCGATGTTGACGGCGCACTTGTAGGAGGTGCAAGCCTTAATGCAGAGACATTTAGCAAAATAATTAATTTTCAAGTCTAAAATTATGATTTCAACACTATTGATAATAATACACGTTATAGTATGCATAGCCCTCATTATGATCGTTTTGCTGCAGACCGGAAAGGGGGCTGATATGGGCGCCGCTTTTGGAGGGGGTTCCAGCCAGACCCTTTTTGGCGGCACAGGCGCATCAACCTTTCTGACCAAGGCGACAACAGTTGCGGCAATTGTTTTTATGATAACATCGCTGGGGCTTGCATATATATCTTCTCATAGAATCGGCGATTCTGTTGTGATGGAACAAAAGGCCCCGGCGGAAAAACAGTCAGCGCCGGCTGCACCTGAAAAAACTGTTCTTCCCAAGGCCGGGGACTCGCTGCCGGCAAAACAGGCTCAATAAATTCTTGCTTTTTTCAGGTTCTTCAAAATGCCGAAGTGGTGGAATTTGGTAGACACGCTGTCTTGAGGGGGCAGTGGGGCAACTCGTGCCGGTTCAAGTCCGGCCTTCGGCACCACGTTTTCTTTCTAAAAAGCCTTTTTATCCAAAAGGCATGGCGGCTTTCTACATACTATCCGGGATCTGCACCATGATCCGGTCGTCTTCCAGCTTTACAGGATAGGTGCGAACCGGCCTTGGTGATTTGAGCATTTTTCCCAGGGTTGTTAAGAGCCCTGTTCCCTTTAGCCATTGGACTACGTTTCCGTCAGTAACATCAAATTGAGACCCATGCCGCGGGCAGGTTACTATGGCGCCATCAAGCAGGCCTTGTGATAGTTTTCCTCCCATGTGTGGGCAGCGATTGTCGGAAGCGTAGTAATTGTCGCCAACCCTGACTAAAAGTATTTCTTGTCCTTTGATTAGGACTTCTTTCATGGCTCCTTTGACAAACTCACCGGTCTTGCCGACTTCGACCCAACTACTCATTTATCTCACCTCCCGTGTTTACACCAAGCCGCTCACTAAGGTTTGCGGTCTGATTGCTCATGAATCTAAAAAATTATGGCAGAAATCAGAAGAAACGTAAAGAACAATCAACTTTTCGATCTTGACACAAATATTGATAGGCGGTTATTATGACACAAATTTTTTACACAACCGTCTTTTTTGGAGGGTCTTTACAATGGAAAAAGATTTCATGGACCTTGAAGATTTCCTGAAGAATCCTGAAGTGCAAAGTGTTACCGGCGATATAAACCAGGAGTTAATTGATAGAAGGAAATATGTTCCTTCTTTATGTAAAGCCCTGTCTCATAAATATACCGTGCTGGAGGATAATCCTTATTTTAAATTTTCAATCAATAAGGAGGCAGGCAAACAGTTACCATGCATTATAACTAACAAAGTGCAAAACATTATCGGCGTTGATTTTCTGGATGAATCTTTAAGGCAGAAATATTGCAAACAACGCAATATCGGAATCGTATTTTCAGGCGGGCCCGCTCCAGGCGGACACAATGTTATTGCAGGGCTTTTTGATGCCGCAAAAAAGGCCAATCCGGAAAATAAAATATACGGTTTTTTGCTTGGACCGGATGGAATACTTGAAAATGAAGCTATTGAGCTGACGAAAAGTATTATTGATTCTCACAGAAATCTGGGCGGTTTTACGATGATCAAGACCGGCCGTACAAAAATCGACACAAAAAAGAAGATGGCCCTTACAAGGGCGACATGTAAAAATCTTAATCTTGATGCCATTGTAATAGTTGGAGGTGATGATTCAAACACAAATGCGGCATTTCTGGCTCAGGAGATGTTTGATGACAGGCTCCAGGTTATCGGAGTTCCCAAAACAATTGACGGCGACATTCAGGTCAAAGATATAGACGGCAATGTTTTATGTGCGATATCGTTCGGTTTTCATACTGCTGCAAGAGCTTTTGCCAACGAGATAAGCAACCTGTGCACGGATTGCAGCTCCGATGTCAAATACTGGCATATTTGCAAGGTGATGGGCAGGGTCGCAAGCCACCTGGCTCTTGAAGTTGCCCTGCAGACTCACGCCAACATAACACTTATCGGTGAGGAGTTTGCCGACTACATAGACGAAAAAAGGCTCGAAAAAGCAAAAAAAGCAAAAATCGTGGATTACAGCGCTTACGGAATGACCCTTCGGCATCTTTCCAGGTTGATTTGCGATGGTATTGTAAGAAGAGCTGCTGTTGGAAAAAATTACGGCGTAATTGTAATACCTGAGGGTATTTTAGAATTTATTGATGAAATACAGGTGTTTATAATCAAATTAAATACAATTATCGCTGAATATAACAAAAAGCACGATATTGATTTTCATTCTGATTT
>DATKWZ010000056.1 GCA_035529315.1 Anaerolineae bacterium | reverse complement strand
TTTTGAATATGGCCAAGACCTCACGTCTACTACCACCTCAATCTTAAAGGCTTTTATAAGACTGAAAAATTCAGAAACCTGAATGTTTGAATGACCAACAGTGTAAACGACTTTTTTGCTTTCTTTGATTTTATCGTTCATTAACCATCTCTTTCCTGATTTAACATTTAACATACTAAAGTAATGTTAAGTAATCAAGCAAAAAAACACAGGAATTACCCGTATTTTGAGATTATTCCTGCGCGTTATTCAAGATTGCTTAACATTTTACATGATATTGTTAAGTTGGTAAACTGTATAGAAAACCCCTATCAATTTTACTCAGCGTTCTGAATGTGTGGCAGCAACCCTAAAAAACCTGTGACATTATTTGGAATGAATATTTTGGCTCATATGGATAGTTGAAGTGGTCAAATAAAAATAGACGCCCAGTTAAGCGGGCAATGATAGATTAACTTCTTTTTCTATTCTTATTTTCCTCTTTGAAGGCATTGTTTTCACCGGAGTGACGACTTTTTACGAATTTATCCAACCTTAAACGTAATGGAAAAGATACGAGAAATAATTACTCGGTAAATAATACTTTACTTAGTAAGTATTATTATGCTATAAGGTTAAATATGATTAACAATGGTAATAGTGTTGAATCCTTGTTGCAGCAGCTTGGCGAAAGGTTAAGAGAGGCGCGCTTGGCTCGTAATGAAAGCCAGGAACTGTTTGCACAAAGGCTGGGCTTAACTCGCCAGTCGTACAGCAAAATGGAAAAAGGTTCTCCGCGGACGCTGATTGGCAAATGGCTGGAAGCAAGCAGCATCCTTGGCCAGCTTGACGGCTGGCAGGAAGTGCTGGCTTCAAAAGAAGACCTGTTTGCGAAATTCAAAAGAAAAACCAGCAAGCGGCAACGTGCAGGCGGCAGCCGCAAGAGGAAAAGATGATAAAGCTTGATGTATGGTTAACCCAGCCATCTGGGAAAAGCATCAAGGCAGGTGCCCTTGTTGTTGCCGACCCGGACAATGTCAGGGGAGCGCTGAAGGGACAATTCCGCTATACTCCTGAATATCTGGAGAATCCGAAAGCCTTCCTGCTTGACCCTCTGCATTTGCCGCTGTCTGCGGATACCTTTGATGCCGATCGGCCCCATGCCGGAGTCCATGGCGTTTTTGAAGATAGTCTTCCGGACGATTGGGGGCGAAGGCTCCTGGTCCGCCGCTACAAGCTGGACCGCAAAAACCAACGTATCCCACAATTGTTACAGTTGTTAGGAGCCCAGGGTTTGGGGGCTTTGAGCTACATGGAAAAAGACCGGCCGGACTTGAAAACGACAGGGGTTCCCATTCGTCACCTTCAGAAACTGGCGCTGCTGACGAAAAGATTTGAGCAGGACGAAACTGTGGACGACGATGAACTTTCTTTGTTGTTTCAGGCAGGCAGCTCACCGGGCGGGGCCAGGCCCAAGGCACTTGTCAAAGATGAAAGCGGTTCATATCTGGCAAAGTTTGCCAGTGCCAGAGATCAACTGGACGTTGTCAGCCTGGAGGCCGCCGCCATGGAGTTGGGCCGCAGGGCAGGCATCGAAACAGCCGATAGCAGGCTATTAGCGTTAGGTTCCAGAAAATGCCTGTTGGTAAAACGGTTCGATATCAACAAAGCCGGCGGCCGCAATCACATGATCAGTATGCAATCACTGCTCAAGGCCGACGGATATTACTATACCGGCTACAGAGACATGGCAGAAGTAATAAGGCATGTTTCCACGCAACCGAGTCAGGACCTCCAGAGGCTTTACAGACAGATGGTTTTCAACGTGATGATCGGCAACACCGATGACCACCTGAAAAATTTCATTATGCTGCACAATGATGAAGGCTGGCAACTGAGTCCTGCATTCGACTTGGTGCCAAACATCGGTTTTAACAGGGAACATGTGCTACGCATCGGATACGATAACAGGCCGCCTGATCTTGAAACACTCCTGCAGGAGGCCGGGCATTTCGGGTTAAAACGACGACAACATGCCCAGGAATTGGTAATAGAGGTTCATGAATCTGTCTCCAAGTGGAGAGTGGTTTTCGCAGCATGTAATGTTCCGGAAAGAGATGCCGAAAGTATCGGCAAAGATATCAACCACCGGTTAAAAAAAACGAACCCAGCGCCATTTGTTTGAAATTACTGATCAGTCTGGAATAAACCCCACGGGTTCGGCGTACTGCATCCAACCACATTCACCCCTTTTCCAAAAAATCCAGTTATCGGCACTTTTTTTGTGAAATACACCGGGCCGATGAGCTGGGTTCCGGTATGCGAAAAATGATGAGATACGGCAAAGCCTATGGTGGCGCTGATCCCGAAATGATTGAAGGCGATGTGTTCCGCATCATTCTTAAGGTCCCGGAGTTTCAGCAGATTACGAGTTCTGAACCACAATCCGGACAACTTGCCCCCGAAGTCACCCCCGAAGTCACCCCCGAAGTTAAAAAGATGCTTTCCATTATGCAAGGGGAAATGACACGCAGTGAAATTCAGAAAAAACTAGGACTGAAAGATGAAAAACACTTTAGGGAAAACTACCAGCAAATCGGTATAAAGCTGGGTCTGATTGAAATGACCATCCCGGACAAGCCACGTAGCAGCAAACAGAGGTACAGGCTTACGGAAAAAGGACGGAAATTATTGATTCGTCCATTTGTTTGTGAAGTTAGCGCAGGTGCAGAATGCCACGAACGGCCTCATTGAAAGTACAAGTATCCTCTATGTGTTTTCAGAGGTTGACGGTCTTCTTTGCCGTATTGTTTTTGAAATTCGCCTTGCTTTTTCCTGCACGCCTTTTATAATGTCAGCAACGTCATGGAAAAACAAGAAAAATGCTGAAACAATTCAAGGCGATTTATAGGGCCTGGCGAATAATGACCCCTTAAAGAGCCAATCGATGAAAATTCTCGAGGATACCTGATGAAATTATCCATTCCCCTGAAAGACATTATGCTCGCGCCGGGTAAACGGTTCGATCCGTCATCATTTTCCGAAAAGGATGTGATCG
>DATKWZ010000055.1 GCA_035529315.1 Anaerolineae bacterium | reverse complement strand
AAAGGATTTTTACGAAAACGGCCGCAGCATCGGGTCCCTGCGCCTGCCCACGATCATCGTCCAGGAGGGAGGATACCGCACTCGGTCGCTGGGCGCTAATGTTTCTCACTTTCTCTTGGGACTCTGGGAGGGCTTCAACGGGATACCCCTGCAGACGGGGAAGCAAAAACCCCTTAATGGAAATGGGGTCAAGTCTACGGTTGACCCATGTAAGACAATACAAGACGCAAACCTTAATAAAAGAAGAGTTTTGAAGCTTAAAAATAAGACAGAAAAATTAAAAACCAGATAGAAAAAATACAAGACATCATCAACAAGGGTCAAAGGCAGACCTGACCCCTTTTTTTCCCTTACCCCTTTTGGCGTTGTCTGCCTATTGGAGGCGATAAAAGACGGAGGACAAGTATTATGAGAAAGTTTAAAATAACATTTTTCTGTTTAATTTGCTTGATCTGGACATTTAATTGTTATGGCCGATTTGAAACAGTTAAACACAATGAATCCCAGAGTGCTTCTATTTTTGAGCAAAAGTGTTCCAATTGTCATGAAGCTAATGAAAGAACAATGCTTCTAACAGACGATAAATCCTGGAAAAATACCATATATCGTATGAGCAGGAAACAAGGTGCCGAGGTTACCAAATCCGATGTTGAAAAATTGATAAGTATGCATGTTGAGAGTCAGAAAGCGGAAAAAGATTTTTTTCTGAAGGAATGCACTCATTGCCATGGAGAAGGAACATCATTATCGGATATAAAGACAAAGCAGGAATGGAAAGAGACGATTCGTCGTATGATGGCCAAAGCCCAAAAGAATATAAATGATGACAAAATCAATCTGTTAATCAGTTACCATGTAAGACATCAAAATATAATTATGACAAAGTGTTCTCGATGCCACGACCTCAAAAGGATCGTCACTTTAGACCGCGATGAGGAAAGCTGGCGGGAGACAGTTACTGCCATGTCCAAAGAAAAGGGCAGTGACATAAGCGAGGATGAAATAAATATAATAGTTCGTTACCACCGCCAAAGGCAGAAAAAAGACCAAGAATTGTTTGAAACAAAATGCTTGAAATGTCATAAAAGGATGAACATGCAATCCCCTCCGGAAGTAGAAAAGACGCCTGATGAATGGGGGGCAACGATCAGACGTATGATGAAAAAGATCAATGAAGTCATAAGCAATGAAAACATCAACACTTTAACACATTATCATATCAGAACCCACAGCATGATAACATTCGAAAAATTGAAAAACCAATCTGAAATATTTAGCCTTGATTCCGCCGAACTCTTTAAAAGAAAATGTTCAACATGCCATTCTTTGGAAAGATCACTCAACGCTCTGCAAGATAAGGAAGCCTGGGAAAAGACCATTCGGGCCATGGCAAAAAAAGATGGGAGCACCATAACAGAAAGTGATATTTCTGAGCTGGTTAATTTTATAACCCTTCACGGCCAATAATCGCTTTAACTTGGGGACGGGGTTGAATCGGTGGTTATTTCTTTATACCATGAGCCTTTTTTTAATCTTCTCATTAAATTTTTTTAAAATATATTTTCTGGGAAAATCTGAACGTGAAAGATAAGAAAGGGAGGTGCTTAAAAAGGAATCCTGTATTTCTTTCAGCACTTCATCCTTTTTTTTCTCGTTAATATAAATTCTTTCCCTTTTCCGCTCAAAAATCAATTTTTCCCCTAAGACCTTTATAGCTTCATCAAAATTTAATGATGAGGAGCCATCCTCTTTAAGCAATGGGTCGTTGGTTGGAATTTCTATCCTGGCAATTAATGAAACAAGCCAACTGTCACCAGCTAATTTCCGGGACCTGTCGAATAATTTCAATTCCAGTCCATTCTCAAGATCAATTGTGTTTATTAATACTTCTTCCATAAAAAGCACCTGTTTCAGATATAAGAGTAAAATTATATAATCAGATAAATAAGATAGTTACTATTTGGTCGGTTTGTTTTTTTAAATTGTCGCGAGAGGCGACTAACCCACCTAACACTTTAACCAACACTATTGTAGAAACAGTCCCTTTGAACCGCAGTGTAACCAGCATCCTGTATCAGGCGGATCATTTCCTCTTTTGGCAGCCGGAATTTGATTCCCGCGGCCGCCACCACATTTTCTTCTATCATCGTGCTTCCAAGGTCGTTTGCTCCAAACGCAAGGGCAACCTGGGCAATCTTATCCCCCTGTGTCACCCATGATGCCTGGACATTGGGGACATTATCCAGAACCAGCCTGCTGAGGGCGAGTACTCTGAGATATTCCACAGCAGTAGCTTTTTGAGTATGGAGGCGGGTGTTGTCGGGTTGAAATGTCCATGGAATAAACGCTGTAAAACCGCCTGTTTCATCCTGAAGCGCGCGGATTTTTATAAGATGCTCGATTATATGTTTTGGCTTCTCAATATGTCCGAACATCATCGTTGCTGTGGTTTTAAGCCCGCATTTATGCGCTGTTTTCATTACCTCAAGCCATTTGCCGGCATTGCATTTATTCGGAGAGATTCTTTTTCTTATTTCATCCGCAAGGATTTCCGCTCCACCGCCCGGTATGGAGTTCAGTCCCGCGTCAATGAGCCGGTTTATCGTATCCTTGATGGAAAGGGATGATTTTTCCGATAAAAAGGCTATTTCCGGCGGCGAAAAACCGTGAATATGGATAGAGAAATTCTCCTTGATATAGCGTAAAAGGTCTGTGTAAAAATCTAAATCCAGCGACGGATGCATCCCTCCCTGAAGCAGTATCTGTGTTCCACCGAGGCTGAGTGTTTCTTCGATCTTTTTTTTCAACTCCTCTTTTGAGATAATATATGCATCAGGATGGTTCAGGGGGCGGTAAAAGGCGCAAAACAGGCAGCCTGACACGCATACATTGGTATAATTGATATTCCGGTCAACCACATAGGTAACAACAGGCTCGGGATGAAGGGTTTTTCTTCTTTTATCGGCCAGGTCGGCCAGAACAAGAGTGTCGGCATCAGTAAAAAGTGTAAGAGCCTCTTTATCGTTGATACGCTCGTTTAAGGCGACCTTTTCAGTAATCTTGCAAATAGAATTCATAAGCATCTTCTGTTCTTCGTGTGCTTCGTGGTAAAATATCTTAAACAGGATTATAAAAAGAATCCCGCTCAACAGGAGTAAACCCTGCCGAAGATATAAGATGTTTTATCTGTTCGCGGGGCAATCCTTTTGCCGATTTCGCGCCGGCCATATGTGTAATCTTTTCTTCTAGTATGGTTCCATCCAGATCATCCGCCCCAAAGTAAAGGGCGACCTGCGCCAGTTTTTCTCCTATCATAACCCAGTACGCCTTGATATGATCAAAATTATCAAGCATGAGGCGGGCTGTTGCCACATTCTTTAAGTCGTCAAAGGCTGTGGTGGCTGGAAGTTGTGATAATTTTGTGTTTTTTGAATGAAAGGCAAGGGGAATAAAGGCCGAAAAACCGCCTGTTTTATCCTGCAGATCTCTTAATCTGATAAGGTGATCTACGCGTTCTTCAATGGTTTCAATATGGCCGTAAAGCATTGTTGCGTTTGAAATAATGCCCGCGCCGTGCAGCTTTTCCATTATTTCAAGCCATCTTTTGCCGTCTATCTTTTTAGGGAAGAGTCTTTTTTTAACCCTGTTGCTCATTACTTCCGCGCCGCCACCCGGGGTCATTGAAAGACCGGCGTTTTTCAGCTTGATTATAGTTTCATCCAGAGACAGATTCGCAATCCTGGAAATATAATCTATCTCAACAGCGGTAAACGCCTTGATGGTTGCATTCGGCCGGATCTCTTTAATGGTTTTTAACAGATCAAGATAATAATCAAACGAAAGGGAAGGATTAAGGCCGCCAACAACATGTAATTCGCGAACCGGTTCGTCGATCCGTTCCAGAAGTTTTGCCTTTACATCATCAATTGAGAATGTAAAGGCATCCTTTTCACCCTCATTTCTGGAATACGCGCAAAACAAACAGTGGTTCAAACAGATGTTTGTGTAATTTATATGCTGGTTGTACACATAGTAGGCTTTGCGATCATGTTTTTTGCGGCGAACCATGTCTGCCAGACGTCCAACACCTGTCAGGTCATTGGTTTTATACAGGACAATGCCGTCTTCAGGGCCAAGGCGAATCCCGGCCTCAATCTTTTCTTTTATTTTATACAAACTTTTATCTGAAAAAGACAGTTTCATAGTAATTATTCAGAGACCACAGAGAAAAATCGTTTTTAATTCAAAATTATCCCTAATTCCTTCAACTCAAAATTCAACACTCAAAATTCAAAATTATTCTCTATCCCTCTTGCGTTATAAGCAGAGAAGTTTCAACCTTCTTTTTATATGTGAAAATAAAGAAAAGAACAACTCCCAAAAACATAATAATGGCTCCAAAAGGAAATGCCAGATCAAGGTCAAAGGCATCCATCATCAGGCCGGCGAAAAGGGACCCCAGCGTCATTCCCAGGCTGTGCGCCATTGTCATCAGCCCCATAACCGATCCCATGGCTTTAGTTTTATTCCCCTTTAATAAGGCCATTGCCATGAGCGCCGATATTGATATGCCCCCTCCGACTCCGAAAAAGAGATTCGCTAAAAACAGGCCCTTAAAACCGCCTGCCCATAGAAATGAATAAAGGGCCAGGCTGATTATCAATCCACCGGTTACAACCATGGCTTTTTTGTTAAGCCTGTCCGCCAGATAACCCATCGGCATATTCAAGGATCCGCTTACAAAAACCCCTGTCATAACAAGAATCCCGATCGATGAACTGGAAATAGAAAACTTCAAGTCTGCAAATACAGGAAGAAAGCCCCATATAATCCCGATACATGCTGCATAGGAAAATCTGAAAACAAAAAGTCCGGCAATATTTCTGTTCTTTAATAGCTGTCTCCAGCTTGCCGGTTTTTCTTTGATTTTGATAATTTTTTCTGAGCTTTTTGGGGGAAGCAGACAAGCGGATAATAAAAAGCCGGTAAACGCGAGAAGCCCCATACAGATAAATGAGGCATCCATGTTAAATCTGTCCTTTAGCGCTCCGCCGATAAGAGGTCCTAAGCTCAGGCCGAAGAACATGGACATATTAAAAAGGCCCATGGTGAGCCCTTCCCTGTTTGCCGGTGTTATATCGCCCACATATGCCAGTATGACCGGCATCATCATGGCGGATGAGATTCCCTGAAAAAACCTTATTATGATAAGGGATTGGACATTATCCGCAAGCAGGAAAGCAAAGGAAATGAAGCTGTATAAAAAAAGACCTGCAACGATAAACGGTTTGCGTCCTTTTTTATCTGAAAGCCCGCCGAAATACGGCAAAAATAAGGTTCTTGAAAGGGAAAACACACCGAATATTAAACCGATATATATGCCGCTCGCGCCAAGATTGTGGGCATAGACCGGGAGCAGGGGGACCACGATCCCTACCCCTGTGACTGTGGCAAATATTGAAAAGAACAGGGTCCCGAAAATTCTCTTATTTAACTTGTTCATTAAAACATCTTTTCAATATCGGCCAGCACAGACTCGACAAGATTTCTTATTTCTGAAAGCCTTTTTTCAGACATGGCTTCAAAGCGCAGCACAAGAGCCGGCTGGGTATTTGATGCTCGCACAAGGCCCCAACCATCATCAAACAGCACTCGAACTCCGTCGATATCTATAACATTGTATTTTTCGCGGAAATATTCGGTAACTTCTTTAACCACATTGAATTTTTTATTGTCAGGACATTCAACCCGTATTTCAGGGGTTGAATAGGTTTGGGGAACATCGGACAGAAGCTCCGATATCGTCTTTCCGGTATCAGCCAGTATTTCAATAAGCCGGCAGGAAGCATATATTGCATCGTCAAAGCCTAAATATCGGTCGGCAAAGAATATGTGGCCGCTCATTTCGCCCGCCAACTCCGCCTTTTCTTCTTTCATTTTCTTTTTGATAAGGGAATGTCCGGTTTTCCACATAATGGCTCTGCCGCCGTGTTTTTCAATATCCTCATACATTGTTTTTGAACACTTTACCTCTGATATGAATGTGGCGCCCGGTTTTCTTGACAGGATTTCCCTGGAAAAAATAATCATAAGCTGATCGCCGAAGATCATGTTCCCTTTTTCATCAACAACACCGATGCGGTCACCGTCGCCGTCATAACCGATTCCCATGTCGAGCCCTTTTTCCTTCACAAGAGCAATAATGTCTTTCATGTTCTTTGCGACTGTTGGATCAGCTGCATGATTTGGAAAGGTTCCGTCCATGTCACAAAAAATATCATGGACCTCACATTTGAGATTTTTTAATATCGGCAAAGCCACCACTCCTGCCGTGCCGTTGCCGGCATCCACGCCGACTTTAATCCGCCTTGATATATTTATATTTTTTTCAATATATTCCATATATGACGGAATAATATTTTCAGATAACATCAGGCCCTTTCCCTGAACAAACGATTGCTCATTAATAATAGCAAGGATTTTCTGGATATCATTTCCGTGTATTGAATCTAAATCAATGCAAAGCTTAAACCCGTTGTATTCTTTAGGATTGTGGCTGGCTGTAACCATTACGCCGCCTTCCAGCGCGAGCTGCTTGATTGAGAAATAAAAGACCGGGGTCGGGCATACACCGATATCGACCACATTACAGCCGGTTGACAGCAAGCCTTCGATGATTTTTTCTGAATACAGGTCGGAAGTTAATCTGCAGTCTCGGCCCACGCTGAGATTTGAATGACCGCGCTTTTTAAGGAATGTGCCGACCCCTTTCCCGATCAATACGACATCAGCTTCGGTCATGTCCTTGCCGGCAATTCCCCGGATATCATATTCTCTGAATATTTCAGAATTCATGGAACTGTTACTCCTTTTTTAATCACCAGATTAAGGCCAAAATCCCTATAGCCCAGCAGTATGGCGCAAAAATTTGAATGCGTCCATGTTTAACTATCTTAACCAGCAATTTCAGCGCCCAGTATCCCACAACACATGAAGTAAATGCGCCAAAGAATGTAACCTTTAATGGAAGAACATTATCGGCCGATAAATTATTCAGGCTAAGGGCTGCGGCTCCCATAATAGCCGGTATTGACAGGAGAAAGGAATACCTGGCGGCTGTCTCACGGTTTAATCCTAAAAAGAGCCCCGCGGCAATAGTTGAACCTGATCTTGAAATTCCCGGCATTATGGCCATTCCCTGTACAAGCCCTATAATTAAGGCATCTCTAACTGAAAAACTGTTAATGCTTTTGCGATCTTTTTTAATTAATCGCGTTCCCCACAAAAGTAAACCGGTTATAATAAGCATAAAACCGACAACAACTACAGAGGAAAAAAGGGTGTCGGCAATTTTATGAAATAAAATACCGATAATAGCGGTTGGAATGGATCCGACAACTATAAGTATCGCCAGTTTTGCATCCTCATCCTCATAAACATCGTGGAAAGAGCACCTTTTCTTTAACGCCAGAGCAATAAAATGCGCCAAAGAAATTATTATGGCCCGTATCTCTTTCCGGAAGAATATTACTATAGCCGCAAGGGTTCCAACATGCACGCTGATATCAAAAAAAAGTTCAGGCTCCTTTAGCCCGAAAAGATTCTGAAAAATTACCAGATGCCCTGAACTGCTGACCGGCAGGAACTCTGTCAGCCCCTGAATTATGCCTAATATTATTGCCTGAAATGAATCCATATTATAATTTTGAGTTTTGAGTTTTAAATTTTGAATTTGATGAATTCATAAAAAATCTTTGTTATGCCGCTCTGCGGCAATGTAGGCCAGAATAACTTTAAGCAATCAGCTTCAGCTATGATTAAATTTTTTACTGGAAACTGTTTGAGTGGATTAGGGATCGTTATGAAAGAACCATAATCGATTTAATTTAAAAATAAAACATTTTCTTAAAACAAAAACCTTTATTAATAGCCCGGGCGGGTTCTTTCATTACGAGCCCTTATCCAAGAGTTTTTTCAGTAAAAAATTTAATTATATATGAAGCGGTAATATTTTTTAAGATGGATTGGCTCATTTAACCCTTAAGAACCGCCATGGGCCTTAACTTCGCCACCTTTTTCGAAATTCCGGCCCCATGAACCACCTCAACAACCTGCGAAATATCCTTGTACGCATCAGGCATCTCTTCTGCAAGGGTGGATCTGCCTGTCCATCTGGCAAGTATCCCTTTGTCTTCCAGTTCACGCTGTATTGACCTGCCTTTGCTTGCCCTTATCGCGGCCTTTCTGCTCAGAACACGTCCGGCTCCATGACATGTCGAGCCAAAGGTTTCGTCCATGGCCTTTTGTGTTCCCACAAGAACATAAGAGGCTGTTCCCATATCGCCCGGGATAATCACAGGCTGCCCCACAGAGCGATATGCATCACACAAGGCTTCACTGCCCGGCGGGAAAGACCTTGTAGCCCCTTTTCTGTGAACACAGGCCAACCGCTCTTTCCCATCTATAATATGAACCTCTTTTTTTGCTATGTTATGGCAAACGTCATATATTAGATTCATTGCAAGCTCATTTGGTCCGATGCCAAGCGTTTTTGAGAACACCTCGCGCGCCCTGTGCATTAAAACCTGTCTGTTGGCCCAGGCATAATTTGCGGCGCATGCCATTGCATTGAAATAGCTCATACCCTCTTTTGATTGAATCATTGCGCAGGAAAGCTGCCTGTCAGGTATGTCAAAGCCTAATTTATTAATATGTTTTGCCATTGCAGCCAGAAAATCATCGCAGACCTGGTATCCGAATCCCCTTGAACCTGAATGGAGCATCAGTGTAACCTGCCCCTCAAAAAGCCCTAATATGCGTGCTGCATTTTGATCGTAAACAGTTTCGACCACACCTATTTCAACAAAATGATTTCCTGAACCCAGAGTGCCAAGCTGCTTTTTCCCTCTTTCCATTGCTCTTTTGCTGATCATGTCAGGATCGGCATTAGGCATGCAACCGTTGTCTTCCGTATGTTCTATATCTGAATCGGTCCCAAAACCCTGGCTCACAGCCCATTTGGCGCCCTGTTTAAGAACCTTTATCTCTTCCGCCGACGACAGCTTTATTGAGCCCGTAGAGCCCACTCCGGATGGAATATTCTGGAAAAGGGCATTGATAAGCTCATTAAGCCTTGGCCTGACATCCTTTTCAACAAGGGATGTGCCTGCCAGGCGGACGCCGCAGTTTATATCATAGCCGACTCCGCCCGGGGATATGACGCCGGATTCCCAGTCAAAAGCGGCAACGCCGCCTATAGGGAAACCATAACCCCAATGCATGTCGGGCATGGCAAGCGATGCCTTGATAATTCCGGGAAGGGTTGCGACATTTGCAACCTGCTTTAAGGGTTCTTCCTGATTCGAATCTTTCAGCATGGAGGCGCTCGCATAAATAATGCCCGGTACGCGCATAGCCCCTGTCTTCGGCAGCTCCCACCTGTAATCATCTATTTTTTTTAATTCCATATCCCTAATCCCTAATCCCCTAATCCCCTAATCCCCTAATCCCTAATCCCTAATCCCTAATCCCCTAACACCCAACACCTATACATCAAATATTATCTGAGTTTCCCAGCCGTTCGGCAGGCTTTTAACATATATCTGATGATAGGTTACAGCCTTTATCTCGTTTTTTATAATATGGCGATCAGGCTCATAAGTATCATACATCACCTTTGCCGACAGCTCATATTCTGAAAGGGATAAAATTTGTGCCCTCTTAACAAGCTTTTCTTCACCAGTCCAGAGATATAAAACCTCCCTCAGCCAGTTTACCATAAGATCGGGCCAATCGCTTCCTGTAACATGAACATGAAATTCATTTAAGCCTTTTAACTCGTTGATATCGGTAATCTGATCAATCATTGCGTGAGCGGCGTCTGCAAACAGGGTCTTTATGTCGGATGCAAAAACCCGCAATCCAAAATCGGATGTATGATCGATTATCCGGTAGTTCATGTTTTATATTTACCGCAAAGCCGTAGAGTACGCAAATATGAACGTCCAACATCGAACATTGAATAGCTATTTCTGTTTCTTTTGTTTTTCATTCGATGTTGGACGTTCAATGTTCGATGTTCGATGTTCGTTTTTTAATCCGTTCGGTAGTTCATCTTTTTCAAATAATAATCTCTCCCGTCCTTTCAGTATGGTATCCTCCAAGGGCTTTAACAGCCTTTTTAAATTCCTGTGAATTTATGGTTTCAAGCAGGATTTGAATATTTTTTGATTCAAAATATTCTTCAGGAATGACAAGATCATACTCTTCTGTGACAACAGGTATGAAATCGAGGTTAAGAGCCTTTGCGGCGGCGTAAATACCTAAACCCGCGTCAACTGTCCCGCTCAACACAGCCACAGCCACGGACATGTGGGTAAACTCCTCATTTTCATATCCCCTTATTGCTCCGGGATTTATGTTAAGCCCTTTAAGGCTGTAATCGAGAAGAATTCTTGTGCCTGATCCGGCCTGCCTGTTCATCATCGTAATATCTTCGCGGGCAAGATCTTCTATCCCCTTGATTTGCTTTGGGTTGCCCGGAAAAACGATCAGGCCCTGGTCTCGAAACACAAGATTTATTAGTTTGATGTTAATGCCCGGCAGGTATTTTTTTATGTAGGATATATTGTAAGAACCGTCCTCTTCGTCAAGAAGGTGGGAGCCGGCTACATGACAGACGCCTTTTTTGATGGCCATGAGTCCGCCCATGCTTCCGACATGGCTTGACGAAATGGTAAGATTGCCGTGGCCGGCCTTTATCCGGTCGGCCAGCAGGTCAAGCGTATTATCATGGCTTCCAACTATAACAATGGTGTTGTTTATGGAAGAAAGCGGACGAAGAAGTTCGGCAATGACCGGTTCATGATCTTTCAGCCCTTCAACATGGTTTGGAATCCTTATGATTCCGTCTGCCTCGGTTATTGTCGTAATGCAACCCGCGCCCCTGGGCAGTTGTGTGGCAACGATCCTGTCGCCGACCTTGCCTAATTTAACCCGCACAAACTCTTCCACCCCTAACTTTGACGCGATTTTTCTCGTGGGTTCCACCTGAACCACAGGCCTTTCCTTTTCCGGCAGCCCAAGCATCATGCATAGTAATGGAGCGACAAACTGCTCAAACGCAACTATTGCCGACACAGGATACCCTGGAATACCAAAGACAGGTTTGTCATTTATTTCTCCGATAATAACCGGTTTGCCGGGCATTATGGTTACGCCGTGGATCAGCACTTCGCCCAGATCAATAATCACCCCTTTTGTATAATCCTCGGACCCGGCCGACGATCCTCCGACGGTAAGTATCATATTAAAATCGCTGCGCGCGGCATTATAAACAGCATCCTTTATTTTTTTTGGATCATCCATCACCATTTCATGCCGCACATACACGCCGCCGAATGACTCAACAAGCTTTCCAAGCATGAATGAATTTGTTTCAAGTATCTGGCCGGGCTCAAGCTTTTCAAGTGAGGTCGTGCGCCAGTCAACGAGTTCCGAACCTGTTGGAATAATCAATACCTTCGGCTTTTTTCTAACCGAAACCGAAAATATTCCACCGGAGAGAAGGGCTCCGACGCAATACGGTGTGATGGCATGATTTTGCGGGAACAAAAGCTCTGTTGCCACAATGTCTTCACCCATCTTTCGCACATGCTGCCATGGAAAGGCGGGAGCCTCTATCTCAATACGGTTTTCATCTATAATGTTTATATGTTCTATCATAATAACCGCATTCAATCCTTCAGGAATAACATGGCCGGTATTGATATAAAAAGCGTCTTTGCCGATGGCAAGCTCCTTTGGCTTTGTTTCACTGGCGCCGAATGTGGATTCGGCTTTGACCGCTATACCGTCCATTGCGGCGGCATGAAAATTTGGAGATGAAAGCCTGGCTGTAACCGGCCCGGAAAGAACCCGGCCGACCGCATCCGGGACCGGAATTGTTTCGCCTTCAAGCGCTTCGGTCAAAGGAAAGCGATTAAAAAGAATTTCCCTAGCCTCTGTCAGGGTTTTCATTTTCAGATAAACATTACGCTTAGATGTCATTTTTTTACTTTCCTAAAATAGAATTAAATTGGAATAACCAAAACCTTGCTTCCCTTGTCGAGCCCTTCGGTATTTATCCCTATTTCGATAATGCCGTCTGCTTTTAACATTGTATTTATCAGGCCTGCCTTGCCTAAAACAGGTTCGGCCCACAGCAGACCATCCTTTTCAACAAGCCGTATCCGGACGTAATCTATCCGTCCCTGGGCAGATGATAAGTTTCTGCTAAGCAGGGCCGGGATTTTTTCTTTTCTTTTGTGTTGGCCTGAAAGCCCCCCTATCTTTTCAATAAAAGGCCGGACAACAACTTCGAATACAATCATGGCTGAGACCACATGCCCCGGCAAACCCCAGAATGGCTTGTTTCCCGCCCTGGCAAGAATGGTGGGTTTCCCCGGACTGATCGAAATTCCATGAGCAAGTATTTTTGAGTCAGGCAGGGAAGATAGGACATCAATGGTAAAGTCGCGCGCGCCAACAGAGCTGCCGCCTGAAATAAGCGCCATATCTGATTTGGCAAGGGCCTGGGAGCATTTGCTGAAAAGATCGTCAAAATCATCCCTGACAATGCCAAAAGTAAGCGGGATTCCGCCGGCTTTTTGCACCAGACCAGACAGGGTATAGGTGTTTATATCGCGAATCCGGCCCATACCGGGAGTCTCATTTATCTCTACGACTTCGTCTCCTGTAGAAATTATTCCGATTACCGGTTTTTTGTATACTGTTACCCTTTCTTTGCCAAAGGCTGCGAGAAGGCCGATTTCCTGAGACCTGAGTTTTTGGCCGCGAGAGAGTATGATCTCCCCCTTTTTTATATCTTCGCCGACCCCTATAACATACTGGCCCGGCGCAACACTGCGGTATGCCTCGATTGTGGCGCTGTCTATTGCCTCGGTATGTTCGATCATCACAACGCTGTCCGCGCCGTCAGGCAGCATGCCGCCTGTTGAGATTTTGGCTGCTTCACCAGGGCCTATTGAAAAGGTTGGGCAAGTGCCCATGGTTACACGACCTTTTACGGTTAAATATGCGGGGCTTCCTTCTGAAGCCCCGAAAGTGGACTGGCCGCGCACAGCATATCCGTCCCTTGTTGATCTTATAAAATCCGGCAGATTAACATCTGAAACAATGTCAGAGCCAAGAACCCTTTCAAAAGTTTCGTGCAAATCGATTTCTTCGGTTTCAACCAATAAAAAATCGTCAGCATATTTCATGACCTGTTCCAAATTTGTTACTTTAAAAAATTCTTTCATAATGTTATATACTCAAAAATCAGGTGTTGAGTGTTAGGTGTTAAGTGTTAGGTGTTAGGTGTTAGGTGTTGGGTGTTAGGTGTTAGGTGTTAGGCAGTTGATAAAATAAAGAATTGCTTCGACCTGCTCCCTGAACCCCGATCCCTTGTCCCTTGTCCATGACCTTTAATACCTGTAGCATAAAGAAATGGACAGTTCAAACACTGATATGCTAAACATGTTGACTTAATTTATGGCAAAATGTGTAAATCATACCGACAGGGAAACCGAATTTATATGCATGAAGCATAATGTATATCTGTGCGAGAAGTGTCTCAAATGCAGCGATCCTGAAACATATTGCAAGTTTCGCACTTCATGTACGATCTGGTATGTTTTGAAATTAAGGGATTA
>DATKWZ010000054.1 GCA_035529315.1 Anaerolineae bacterium | reverse complement strand
TCGGCCATGCCCTTTAATCCCAAATGCTTTGTTATCGCCGCCGTTAACGTTGTCTTGCCGTGATCTATATGACCTATAGTCCCTACATTTACATGCGGCTTAGTACGATCAAACTTCTCCTTAGCCATGTCATCTACCTCCCGTACTTTAGCACAACAGTTAAAAGCTCAAACCAGGTTATTGCAATCTCTTTAGTTTTGAGCTTTTAAAATTCCTACCATCGATAATGAGCAAATGCCTTGTTTGCCTCGGCCATCTTGTGTGTATCTTCTTTTTTCTTAATGGAAGCCCCTTTCTTACCAAAGGCATCTAAAAACTCGCCCGCAAGTTTGCCGGACATGCTCTTTTCCGACCTGTTACGCGCATAATTTATAATCCACCTAATACCTAAAGCAGCTCGACGTGACTGACGAATTTCAGTTGGAACCTGATAAGTTGAGCCTCCGACACGCCGTGACTTTACTTCGATGATCGGTTTTACATTATCAACGGCTTTTTCGAAAATTTTCAGCGGAACTTCACCTGTCTTTTTCTCAATGATATCAAATGCATCGTAGACTATTGACTCTGCCAGACTTTTTTTGCCGTCCCGCATTATAGCCTTTATGAATTTTGCTACCATCTTGCTGTTATACTTTGAATCAGGAACAATAATACGTTCAGGTACTTCTCTTCTTCTCGGCATATATTACACCATTTATCTGCTTATCTCTTGTTTTTTTTTGCTAAAATCTTAGGCAAAACGTTTCCCAAATTTTCTCAAATCAATAACCAACGGGCTCAAAGTCTCAATACAAATTACTTCGGCCTTTTTGCACCATACTTTGATCTGCTTTGTTTTCGGCCATCAACCCCGAGAGTATCAAGAATTCCCCTGACTATATGATATCTTACACCAGGTAGATCCTTTACACGCCCCCCACGAACAAGAACAACGGAATGCTCTTGAAGATTATGGCCCACACCAGGGATATAAGCTGTAACCTCAACACCGGTAGTCAGCCTGACCCTGGCAACCTTTCGCAAAGCAGAATTAGGTTTCTTAGGAGTCGAAGTGTAAACACGCGTGCATACCCCCCTCTTTTGCGGGGCATTCTTTAGCGCCGGTGTGCCGGTTTTCTTCTTTATCCTCTTTCTGCCCTGTCTAACTAACTGGTTAATGGTCGGCATATTCTCCCCTTAAACTACTATACACTCACTATATAATTATATTTGCAAAGCTCTGACGGCCTCAAGCAGCCGAATAATATTTAACGAGATTATCAAGTTTTCACAAAAGATAACTTTTTACATATATAAAGCTTAATTGTCAAGCATTTTATGCAATAATTTTAAGTTAAATATATTTAAAACCTGATAAAATTCCAAATGTGTTTACCCTGTAAGGCTGGTTTTCTGATCAACAGCCACATCATTATATAAATAAATACCTGTACCAGCGGGAATAATTCTCCCCATTATTACATTTTCCTTAAGGCCGCGTAAATGATCGACAGTGCCGGCGATGCTGGCATTTGTCAGGACTTTAGTCGTTTCCTGAAATGAAGCCGCAGAAATAAAACTATCTGTGCTAAGCGACGCCTTAGTAATTCCAAGGATAAGGGCTTCGGCAACAGCGGGTTTCCCGCCTTTTTCGACCACAGCCCTGTTAACTTCCTCAAATTTGGTTTTTTCCATCTGCTCCTCAGCAACGAGATCCGTATCTCCGGCATCAACAACCTTAACTCGTCTCATCATCTGCTGAACGATTACCTCTATATGTTTATCATTAATCCGAACGCCCTGCAAACGGTATACTTCCTGAACTTCATCAACAAGATAGCGAGCCAATGCTATCTCACCCTTTATATTTAAAATATCCTGTGGAATAGCCGCACCGCTAATAATAGGTTCGCCGGCTCTAATAAAATCACCTTCAAAAACATTTATATGTTTGCCGCGTTGAATAAGATATTCCTTTATATCACCAGCATCTAATGGCGTTATAGTTACTTTCTGTTTATCCTTTTTTGTGCTTTTTGATATGGAAACATATCCATCTATTTCGCTCAAAACAGCAATCTCTTTTGGCTTGCGCACCTCAAAAAGCTCGGCCACCCTGGGAAGACCCCCTGTAATATCCTTGGTTTTAGTTGTTGCACGCGGAAGCTTGGCAAGAACCGTACCTGCCTTAACTTCATCTCCTTCATCAACCAGAAGGATAGCATTAACAGGCAATAAATAACGCGCGACTCCCTTTGATATCGAGAGCTTGCCTGTCTTGCCGGATTTATCTTTAATGGAAATCCTTGGAACTTCATCGGTGCTTTTGCTTTCGATAATCATACGACTTGATTTGCCTGTAACAGGGTCCACTTTTTCCTGCATGGTCTTTCCTGGCACAATGTCGCCAAATTTAATAATTCCGTCAATCTCTGTAATAATTGGTGTTGTATATGGATCCCACTTTGTGAGAAGATCGCCGGCCTTGACCTTCTGCCCATCACGCACAACAAGATGAGCGCCATATATAACAGGAAATCGCTCCCTCTCTCGCCCTTTATCACCGATTATTGCGAATTCACCGCCGCGGCGGTCCATAACCACAAATTCGTTTTCATCATTTTTTACGACATTAAGGTCGACATACTTTATCGTTCCACTTACTCGAGCTTTTATATCCGCCTGTTCAGCTCGACGACTGGCCGTTCCTCCAATGTGAAAAGTCCGCATGGTTAACTGTGTTCCAGGCTCACCAATCGATTGCGCAGCCATAATTCCCACAGCCTGACCTATTTCAACCGTTCTTCCATGGGAAAGGTCACGGCCATAGCATTTAGTGCATACACCACGTTCTGACTTGCAAGTCAGAACCGACCTTATCTTTACTTTTGTCAGGCCGGCCTCTTCAATCCTCTGTACCAATGGTTCGTTGAACTCCGCTCCATTCTTTACAAGCACCTCATCCGTAAATGGATCGCGGACATCCTCCATGGCGATACGGCCTAAAATACGTTCGCCAATACGCTGGATAACTTCTCCTCCCTCCATTAGGGCTTCAACCTCAACCCCCAACATGGTCCCGCAATCATCTTCAGATACAACACAGTCTTGAGCAACATCTGCAAGCCGCCTTGTAAGATATCCTGAGTTTGCCGTCTTTAACGCTGTATCTGCGAGACCCTTCCTGGCACCATGGGTTGAAATAAAATATTGAAGCACGGAAAGTCCTTCCCTGAAATTAGCTGTAATAGGAGTTTCAATAATCTCACCCGAGGGCTTTGCCATAAGGCCGCGCATACCTGCCAACTGGCGCATCTGATCCTTACTGCCTCTGGCGCCTGAATCAGCCATCATATATATTGAGTTGAAACCTTCCCTGGCAACCTGCTTTCCCTTTTTATCAAAAACCGGGGCTCCTTTCTTATCGATTGTCGAGGCCATCTTCATGGATTTCATCATCTCATCAGCCACATCATCCGTCGCCTTTGCCCATATATCCACGACCTTATTATATTTTTCACCCTGGGTTATTAAACCTTCAGTATACTGCCCTTTCATCTCGCTGACCTGCTTTTCCGCTTTTTTTAGAATATTCCATTTAGCTTCTGGAATAATCATATCGTCAATCGAAATAGAAAGACCCCCTTTTGTTGAGTATCTGTAGCCAATATCTTTCAATCTGTCGGAAAGGATGACCGTAGCCTTTGCCCCGCGACTCCTGTACACATAATCAACAAGATCGCTTAACGCTTTTTTATTCATCACCTTGTTGACTGTATAAAAAGGTATCTCCGGACGTTTGCTGATTATTTCAAAAATATGATAACCGTCGTTGGCAAATATTATGTCGCTGATTTTCCCGGGTGCAAGAGAAAAAACCGCATCAACTTCGGCCTCTTTTATATCAAACGTCCTCTTAAACTCATCTTTTGCAAGTAAGCCGAGGATCCCATCATTTTCCTTGTCAAGACTTTGAGAATACTTATTAACCATATCCGCAAAAATGGCACCTGAGTTTATCTTTTTAAGCACAAGCTTTATTTCATCCTCGGAAGAAACCATGATATGTCTTATCGACAAAATGTTATCCTGAGGCATGATTTCCCACAGCAGAATACGTCCCACTGTTGTTTCTACCCTTTCCCCGCCTATCCGAACAACAATTTTGGCATGAAGATCAACCGCTTTTGAATCATATGCGGACCTAACCTCATCAGGATCGGCAAAAATCTTGCCCTCCCCTTTAACTCCACCTATCTCTCTTGTCATATAATAGATGCCGAGAACAATATCCTGGCTTGGAATAATAATCGGACTTCCACTTGCAGGAGAAAGAATGTTATTACTGGACAGCATTAAAGCTCTAGCCTCTATTTGCGCTTCTACAGAAAGAGGCACATGAACAGCCATTTGATCTCCGTCAAAGTCAGCATTAAATGCGGTGCAAACCAGAGGGTGCAGCTGAATAGCCTTACCTTCAATCAGGATAGGCTCAAAGGCCTGAATACCCAACCGATGGAGCGTAGGAGCACGGTTAAGCATAACCGGATACTCCTTAACCACCTCATCCAGTGTGTCCCAAACTTCCGGAATCTCGCGTTCTACCATCTTCTTAGCGCTCTTTACCGTGGAAACAAGCTCTTTCTGCTCAAGGCGACAATAAACAAAAGGCTTGAACAACTCAAGTGCCATCTTTTTTGGCAGGCCGCACTGGTGAAGCCTGAGATTCGGTCCAATTGTTATAACCGTACGGCCGGAATAATCTACCCTCTTCCCAAGCAAATTCTGGCGAAAACGGCCCTGCTTTCCCTTTAAAGTATCGCTAAGAGATTTTAATGGACGCTTGTTGGTCCCTGTAATAACTCTGCCATGCCGGCCGTTATCAAAGAGGACATCAACCGATTCCTGAAGCATCCTTTTTTCATTTCGAACAATAATATCCGGGGCGTTTAAGTCAATCAGGCGTTTTAAACGATTATTTCGGTTAATAACCCTGCGATAAAGGTCATTTAGATCAGATGTGGCAAATCTACCACCCTCAAGAGGGACCAATGGGCGCAAATCAGGAGGAAGAACGGGAATAACATCCATTATCATCCAAGCAGGGTCCAATCCTGATCGCCTGAAAGAATCGACTATCTTGAGCCGTTTGGCAAGTTTTTGACGCTTTAGAACTGAACTCGTGGCGCTAATATCTTCCCTCAGCTTTTTATATTCTTCATCAAGATTTATTCTTTTCAAAAGTTCCTTTACAGCCTCAGCCCCTATGCCTGCTTCAAATTTTGCCTCATAAGTCTCAAGAGCTTCATGATATTTATCTTCCGATAAAAGCTCGCCACGGGTTAAACCCGTATCCTTTGGATCAATAACAATATAGTTATCAAAATAAAGAACCTTTTCAATACTTTTAAGGGTAAGATCCAGCAGATTGCCGATCTTGCTTGGAAGACTTTTTAAAAACCATATATGTGCGCAAGGGGTGGCAAGTTTGATATGCGCCATACGCTCTCTTCGCACTTTGGACTGAATAACCTCCACTCCGCACTTTTCACAAATAACACCCCTGTGTTTCATGCGTTTATACTTGCCGCAGTTGCATTCATAGTCCTTAGTAGGGCCAAAAATCTTTGCGCAGAAAAGACCATCTCGTTCCGGTTTAAATGTACGATAATTGACTGTCTCCGGCTTTTTAATCTCTCCGTTCGACCATTTTAGAATCTGCTCCGGCGATGCCAGCCCAATCTTAATACCTGTATAATGTTTTGGATTAACAGGCTTAGCAAAAAAATCGTATAGAGTTTCCATTTTATATTTCCTAATTATAATGAACTCATAAAGAGTTAAAAAATCACTTTTACGAAACGTGTCGGGTGTTAAAAATTGTGTTTTACTGTTTTTCTTCCAGAAGGGTTATATCCAGGCCCAAACTCTGCAACTCTTTTGTCAAAACCTTAAAAGACTCAGGCAGACCGGGCTCCAGTACGTTTTGACCTTTTACAATCTTTTCATACATGCGTGTTCTTCCTGCCATGTCATCAGACTTAACCGTAATAAACTCCTGCAGCGCATAAGCGGCTCCATAAGCCTCCATTGCCCAAACCTCCATTTCACCAAGTCGCTGACCTCCAAACTGGGCCTTTCCTCCCAGAGGCTGCTGGGTTACAAGTGAATAAGGCCCGATGGATCTTGCATGCATCTTGTCATCAACAAGATGATGAAGTTTCATCATATACATTGCTCCAACAGTAATCTTTTCATTAAAAGGCTTTCCTGTGCGGCCATCATACAATGTAACCTGACCGGATGTACTCAGTCCGGCCTCATCCAGAAGAGCCTTGATTTCATCCTCATTTGCGCCATCAAAAACCGGTGTTGCCATGTGAACACCATTTTTATACTCCTCTGCAAAACAGGATAGCTCCTTATCGGACAAGCTCTCAATCATCTTCCATTCTGTCTGGGCCGAAAATATCTGTTTCATTTTTTCTCTAAGGGCTTTGATTTTTTGTTCCTCAACCAGTTTGTTGATTTGATCACCAAGGCCCTGCGCGGCATAACCAAGGTGAATTTCCAGGATCTGCCCGACATTCATCCTGGAAGGAACACCCAACGGATTAAGCACCATATCAACAGGAGTTCCATCACTAAAGTAAGGGGCGTCTTCCTGAGGAAGAATCTTAGAGACAACCCCCTTATTGCCGTGGCGACCCGCCATCTTGTCACCAACCGAAAGCTTCCGTTTTATAGCCACATAAACCTTGACCATCTTAATAATACCTGGAAGAAGATCATCACCTTTTTCAAATCGACCAACCCGCTGCTCAAAAACCTCCCTGCAAAGTTCGCATTGATGTCTATACATCTTCAGAACATCATGTACCTGCTCAGTGCGTTTTGGATCTTTTAAAACAATCCCTTCAAGATGAGAAACAGGTATCCCGGCAAGCATACCTGAATCTATCTTTACATCCTTTTCAATCAATACCTTTCGATTCTTCTTTAATTGTGATGAGCATATCCGGCCTATAAGTAATTTTTCAAGACGACTATGAACCACATCGTCAATCACTCTAAGTTCATCATCTCTGTCTCTTTTAAGAGAAGCGGTTTCCATGTCTTCGATCATGGAAGTACGCGCATCTTTTTCAGTGCCTCGTCTCGAAAACACCTTGGCATCAACAACTATTCCTTCGACTCCCGGAGGCACCCTCAGAGAGGTATCCTTAACATCTCCGGCTTTTTCACCAAATATGGCGCGCAACAGCTTTTCTTCAGGAGAAAGCTGAGATTCACCCTTTGGAGTAATCTTACCCACCAGGATATCTCCCTGACTGACTTCAGCGCCAAGCCTTATGATGCCACTTTCATCCAGGTTCTTTAGCGCTTCATCTCCGACATTAGGGATGTCACGTGTAATATCCTCTTTCCCAAGTTTGGTATCCCTCGCTACAATTTCAAATTCTTCAATGTGAACCGATGTATATATTCCGTCCCTTACAAGTCTTTCATTGAGAAGGATGGAATCCTCAAAATTATAACCATCCCACGGCATAAAAGCCACTGTTACATTCTTGCCAAGCGCTAGCTCACCTTTATCTGTTGCGGGTCCGTCCGCAATTATGTCTCCGGCTTTTACTTTTTGACCTTTTCTGATAATCGGCCGGTGGTTAAAGCATGTATTCTGATTGGAACGTATAAATTTTGAAAGGCTATAAACAGTAACGGGCTTTTGGCAGTCATTATCAGAAGAACCGGGGCAATCATGTTTTACAACTATACGAGAAGCATCCACGTCAACAACAATACCGTCCCTCTTAGCAACTATTGTTACACCTGAATCCTTTGCAGCCACCCCCTCAATTCCTGTCCCGACCAAAGGAGCCTGGCTAACAAGTAAAGGCACTGCCTGACGCTGCATGTTTGACCCCATTAACGCTCTGTTTGCATCATCATTTTCCAGAAAAGGAATAAGTGATGCAGATACGCTTACCAACTGGTTGGGAGAGACATCCATCAACTCAATATCTTCCTTTTTAATCATCATAAACTCACCCGCCACGCGTGATGTTACAAGCGGGTTAATAAACTTCCTTTTTTTATCAAGAGGAGCATTGCCCTGCGCAATTGGATGTTCCTTTTCTTCAAAGGCGGTAAGAAACCTGACATCATCAGTTACAGTAGCATCTTTAACAACGCTGTATGGTGTTTCAATAAATCCATATTCATTAACTCTGGCATAGATGCTAAGAGAAACAATAAGGCCGATATTGGGGCCTTCCGGGGTTTCAATAGGGCAGATTCTCCCGTAATGGGATGGATGCACATCCCTAACTTCAAAACCAGCGCGTTCACGAGTCAGCCCGCCTGGTCCAAGAGCGCTAAGACGTCGTTTATGAGTCATTTCTGAAATAAGGTTGGTCTGATCCATAAACTGGCTAAGCTGGCTTGTTCCGAAAAACTCTTTAACAACAGCGGAAACCGGTTTTGAATTGACAAGGTCATGAGGCATAAGAGCGTCAACCTCCTGCAGGCTCATCCTCTCTTTAATTGCCCGTTCCATACGGACCAGTCCGATACGATACTGATTTTCAAGAAGTTCGCCTACCGCTCGTACCCGCCTATTTCCAAGATGATCAATATCATCAACAGCACCTTTGGTATCCCTGAGCTCTATAAGAGTTTTTGCCGTAAGAAGTATATCCTCTTTTCTTAATATCCTTAAATCAATCGAAGTGTTAATGCCAAGGCGCAGATTAATCTTCATACGCCCCACACCTGAAAGATCATAATAGGTTGACTTGAAAAACAGATTGTCAAGAAACTCCTGGGCTACCTCGGGAACAGGAGGGTTCCCTGGCCTAAGCCTTCTGTATATTTCAACCAGCGCCTCCTCTCTTTTTTCAACCATATCCAGCAAAAGTGTCCTGCATATGGAATCACTATAGCGCACGCCATCAATAAAAAGCAGCTCAAATTGATTTATACCGGCATCTTTCAACTTTTTCAAAGCTTCATCATCAACAGTTTCATTGCATTTGACGATAGGACTTCCTGTATCTGGATTATGTATTGTCGATGCAAATACCCTGCCCAAAACATATTCAACATCTATCGCAATACTTTCTATGTCCAGCGATTTCATTAGCTTAACTGAACGCTGGGTTATTATTCGGCCTTTTTTTACAATAACCTCTCCGGTTTTAGAGCATTTGATATCCCGGGCAGCACGCTGACCCTTAAGGCTATCCTGAACAAATCTGCTTGCGCTCTTGAATTCCTTGAAATAACTTTTGCCACGCAAAATAATCTTTTCAGTTTTATAGAAATAAGCAAGAATATCTTCGGAAGAGTAGCCAAAGGACTTGAAGAGCATTGTAATAGGAAATTTACGTCGTCTGTCAATCCTGATATAAACTATACCTTTATGATCTATTTCCATATCAATCCAGGAACCACGTACAGGAATGATTCTAGAGGTATATATTATCTTGCCGCTGGCATGTGTCTTACCTTTGTCGTGATCGAAAAAAACACCGGATGACCGGTGAAGCTGGCTTACTATAACCCGCTCAGTTCCATTAATGACAAATGTACCCTTTTCCGTCATCAAGGGAATGGTACCAAAGTATATCTCCTGCTCCTTTATATCGCGGATATTGGAAGTTTGAGCCTCCTTATCAATATCATACACAACAAGCCTTGCAGTAATACGCATGGGTATTTCATAACTCATACCCCTATGGACACATTCCTCTATACTATGCTTAATGTCGCACAGCCTGTAAGATACAAATTCAAGGGAAGCGCTTCCGGTAAAGTCTTTTATCGGGAACACAGACTTGAATACAGACTGCAATCCAATATCCTTACGCTTTTCAGGAGGGACATCCATTTGCATAAAACGTTTGAATGATTCCATTTGCATACTTATAAGATTTGGAATCTCAATGATCTTCCGTATTTTGCTGAAGTTTTTCCTTATTCGCTTACTCGCTAAAAGACTTTCCGACATAGCATCTCCAAATATTTAGGTTGAAATTCTGGGTCACCAATTTATCTATCGGCTAGTTATTTTAATTCAACCTGGGCTCCGGCTTCTTCAAGCTGGGTCTTTATTTTTTCTGCCTCATCTTTGGCAATACCTTCCTTAACCGGCGCAGGAACTCCGTCAACCAGAGTTTTGGCATCTTTAAGCCCAAGACCGGTAATAGCCCTGACTTCCTTGATCACCTGAATTTTCTTATCACCAAAACCGGTTAGAATAACGTTAAACTCCGTCTTTTCTTCCTCTTTGGCGCCTGCACCCGTATCAACGGCACCCGACATCATCATCGCAACAGGCGCTGCTGCAGAAACTCCAAACTTCTCCTCCATCTCCTTGATAAGTTCGGAAAGCTCAAGTACCGACATATTTGCTACAAACTCAATAACATCATCTTTGGTAATATCTGCCATTTTATTTTTCCTCCAGAATTAATGAATTCATAAAAAGTTGAATTCATCAGGTTTTATTTTTTAAGTTAGTCAAAGTTACTATCTATATCTTGGTTAATGTCAGGCCGCTTCTTTTTGCTCTTTTATTGCCTGCAAAACGTTTAACAACCTAACTGGAATATCATTTAATGCTCTTACAAGCGCAGTCGGAACACCGCTCATAACTGAAAGCAGGTTACCTAAAAGCACCTCCCTTGAAGGCAGAGCTGACAGATTCCTGATTGCAGTCAGGTCAAGTATCTTGCCGTCCATTACGCCCACTTTAATTTTAAACGCTTCATGGGAGCCTGCAAACTCAGTCAATAACCTGGCTGGAGCTACAGGATCATTGTAACTTAAGGCAACAGCGCTAGGACCTTTAAAACTATCTTTTATTAATTCAGCATCTGTGCCTTCAGAAGCTCTTATAAAAAAAGTGTTTTTGGCTACCTTATATTCAACTTCTGATTCTTTAAGTTTTCTGCGCAGCTCATTAATGTTTTCCACATCAAGGCCGTTATAGTCTGTAAGAATTACGATCTTTGACTCTGAAAACCTTTTGCGAATATCTTCTACAATTTTCTTTTTTTCATCTGTTTTCAAAAATTACCACACCTCCTCTCCTAAGCTGTAAAAAAACCGGAGGAAACACTCGAACCATAAATCTGCCTCGGTAGGCCGGAAATACCGATTAAACATAAAAAAATGCGCCTACGGTCTTTGACAGTAGTATTAAGTCTCTTGCAAAATAATCCTATTATCTGCTTCTTTTTAATATTATCTGGTTAAGTCCTTGATGCTGGCCGCATCTACCTTTATTCCAGGCCCCATGGTCGTTGACATTACAATACTTCTCAGGTAGATTCCCTTGCTGGAAGCCGGTTTGAGACGCATGATAGTCTCTAACAAGGCGCCAAAGTTCTGAACGATCTTTTCCGCCCCAAAAGAAACCTTGCCCATGGGAGCATGGACTATACCCGCTTTTTCAACCCTAAAATCTATCTTACCAGCCTTGAGCTCGACAACCGCCCTGGCAACATCAAAAGTAACCGTTCCTGTTTTTGCATTCGGCATGAGCCCTCTTGGCCCAAGAAGTTTTCCTATCTTTCCCACAGAACCCATAATGTCCGGAGTAGCGACAGCCTTATCAAAGCCGAACCATCCGCCTTTAATTTTTTCAATGAGATCGTCACTCCCGACAAAATCTGCGCCGGCATCAAGCGCCTCCTTTTCCTTCGCCCCCTTAGCAAATACCAGAACTCTTATCTCCTTGCCAAGACCATTAGGCAAAACAACCGTTCCTCGAACCATCTGGTCGGCATGCCTGGGATCAACTCCTAAACGAATTGCGACATCAATAGTTTCATCAAATTTAGCATACGATAACTCTATTGCCTTATTAACAGCCTCGGCAAAATGATGCCTTGTCTCGTTAACAACCCTTTCGCTGGATTTTAAATATTTTTTTCCTCTCTTTGGCATCTTCTTTCACACGCTCCTTATCTCAGACAACAGCAATCCCCATACTTCTGGCCGTACCGGCGATTATTTTGCACGCAGCATCTAAATCATAAGCGTTCAAATCCGTCATCTTCTGTTTAGCTATCTCTTCGACCTGCTGCCGGGTAACCTCACCAACTCTATCACGCTTTGGGTCACCTGCGCCCTTGGCTATCTTTGCCGCCTGTTTTAAAAGAACGGCTGCGGGCGGCGTCTTGGTAACAAATGTAAATGTTCTATCGTGATAAACAGTTATAACAACAGGTGTAATCATCCCCTCATCATTAGCCGTTCTGGCATTAAAAGCCTTACAAAAATCCATTATATTTACTCCATGCTGTCCCAAGGCAGGACCGATTGGAGGGGATGGATTTGCCTGACCGGCTTTAACCTGAAGTTTTATCTGTGCAATAATCTTTTTTGCCATTTTCTTTTTACTCCTAAATCAAGTTAGTGCACCTTCGGTGCGGACATGAGTGCCTAAAGTGAGCTAAAGTATATTAAAGTGCTTAAAGTTAATCCCGCTTGGGCGGAATGCCGTGTTATATAGGTTTATCAAGCCATCAAAGCACAAGTGGGCAAACTTCTGTATTTTTGGGTTATCAATTAACACGCCAAAGGCGTACCATAACTTTAGGCACTTTAGCTCACTTTAGACACTTTAATCCTTATTATAGCTTTGCAACTTGTACAAATTCCAATTCTACGGGAGTTAAACGACCGAATATACTTACCAGAACTCTTATCTTTCCCTTTTCAGGATTAACTTCTTCTACTGTTCCATTAAAATTAGTAAAAGGACCGTCTATAACGCGAATTTCGTCTCCGAACTCAAAAAAGAATTTTGGCTTTGGCTTTAATTTGCCGCTCTCCATACGGCTTAAAATCTGCTCGACCTCCTCGTCGGAAATGGAGCTCGGTTTTTTTCTGCCGCCTAAAAATCCGGTAACCTTTGCCGTATCATTTACTATATGCCATGTTTCATCATCCAGCTCCATTTTAACCAAAATATATCCCGGATAGAACTTGCGAGACGATTCCTTTCTTTTCCCTTTAATCAATTCAACTATCTTCTCGGTCGGTACAACAATTTCTCCAAATTTTTCAGCATGAGAGGAGGAGGCTGCTCGCTCTTCCAAGGCTGCTTTAACTTTATTTTCAAAGCCGGAATAAACGTGGACTATATACCATTTTAGAGCCACTCTTTTCTTCTCCTCATATTATTGAATAAACACACGTACCAGACCTGACAAACCAATATCAACCATCCCGAGAAAAAGCGCTATTATCATGACAAGTATTATCACAACAAGGGTCGAGCCAAGTGTCTGCTTGCGTGTAGGCCATACTACCTTCTTAAGCTCGACCTTAACTTCTCGGAGGAACTGCAATCCCTTATTCAGGTAATTATTATCCTGCCCGGTCCAGCTTGCCGGTTTCTTCTGCGGTAAAGTTTGCTTTATTTTTACAGTCCCGGAAGAGCCCGCAACTAACGCAGCTTTCTTTATGGCAAGATTACCTTCGGGCTGTGATGATATCGTTACATCAACACTTTTATTCTTGTCTTTCTTCTTGCTTGCAGGCTTTTTCTTTTGTAACTGTCCCATTGTTCACCTAAATTAACTTATCAGACCTTAAACAAAACCCTTACAAAATGATTTGGCAGGCCAGGAGGGATTCGAACCCCCAACACCCGGATTTGGAGTCCGACGCTCTACCGTTAGAGCTACTGGCCTGCATAATCATTTTGTTTTTATTTGGTCTCTTTATGCAAAATATGTTTTCTGCAAAATTTACAATACTTGCTGAATTCCAGCTTATCCGGTGTTGTACGTTTATTTTTTGTTGTTGTATAATTTCTTCTTTTGCATTCAGAGCATGCAAGGGTGATGATTGTTCTCACGATCAGACTCCTTCGCCATTATTCAATTATTTCACTTACCACTCCGGCGCCGACAGTCCGACCGCCTTCCCTTATCGCAAACCTCAACTCCTTCTCCATAGCTATCGGCGTTATCAAATCAGCCGTAATGGTTACATTGTCTCCAGGCATAACCATCTC
>DATKWZ010000053.1 GCA_035529315.1 Anaerolineae bacterium | reverse complement strand
AGATATCAGGACTGTTCGGTCTGTCGTACGCATCCGTTAGCAGACGAGTTGCTATTTTCAGAGAAAAACTTCGTGTCGATAAAACCTTTAAAAAGGAATATGATAGAATAAGTGCGTTAATCAAGATGTGACCCCAAAGTTATATCCTGGATCGTGCGTTTGACCAGGGACTTATATCCTTTGAGGATACAGGTGCCATCCTTGTCTCACCTGAGCTCGAGTCTCCTGAAAAACTTGGCATAAAAAATACTATGAAAATTAACCTGAATCCTGAGCATCTAAAATACATGGAGTTTCATCGTAAAAACGTGTTCGGAAACACATAACAAGGCAAATTAACTCGGATGCAAATTTCGCTGCGCTCCATTTGCACCGGTTATTTGCAACGTTCGACTGAGGTAATAAAATGATGGATGAGACTTTTATTGTTGATTGCCCTAGATGCAAGGCAAAAGTCGCAGCAATTGTGTCGGGTGTGGCAGAAAAAAGCGGAAGGTGGCATGGGACAGATGAACCCTTTGCGGATAAGGTTTATGTTGGTAAATGCCCTCGGTGTGAAACTCTTTTGTGTGGGAAATCCCATCAAATTTCTTTTGAGGGTTGGGATTCAGAATTTGATGAATGGTCTGATGTTGTCCGTGTTTACCCTGAACCAATAAGAACTTTTAGTAGTGATAGAATTCCAAAAGTTGTCAAAGCTTCTCTTGCAGAAGCCGATCTATGCCTTCAATCTGGCGCACCAACAGCAGCATGTGTTATGTTCGGGCGGGCTCTTGAAGCAGTTTGTAGAGATATACTCCAGGCAGATAATAGGGACATATTTCCGAAAATAGGAAAAAAATCTGAATTAAAGCCCCAAAAAACTGAAAAAATGATCATGCTTGGTGAAGGTATAAACGAGCTAAAAAACAGGAATGTAATTGATCAACGGCTTTATGATTGGAGTCAACAGCTCCAAGCTTTCCGAAATATTGCCGCTCACCCTGATGGAATAGATATATCTCGCGAAGATGCCGGTGATCTTCAATCCTTTGTGTACGCAATTGTTGAATATATATATGATCTTACTGAGCGTTATGAAGAGTTCAAAAGTCGAATTGCTCGACGAAAAACAAATAATTAACGTCGAACAATGCTTTTGCAGCGGAGCGCAAAAAGCCGCGCCCGCTGAAAAGCGGCGTTACATTTCAGTCAAATTACATATAAACTGCAGGATATATTTTAGCGAAACAAGTTAAAGGATTAGCTTTTATGGCAGAACCACAATCTGATTGGCAACAAATTATCCAGGTACTGATTTATTTTAAAGACAACTGGGTTGCCTTTACTGCCTTGATAACATCAGTGATCACCTTGTGTATAACCTGGTTTAAAAACAGAAAAGATCGACAATTTTCCGATGACAAAAAGCTGTTTGAACATTTAAAACAATTCATCGAATTAGCTTATAAATCATTATCTTCTAATGATGACGAAGGAAGACCTACAAATTTTAGAGAGAGGTGGCTTTCTGCAGCAAGACATATTGAGAGATACCGTGAGTTGAAAATTAACTTAAAAACGAATCTTTATAAAACCATTTGTGAAGGTACGGAAGAGTATTGGAGTGATCGGTTTTATTGGCTTTTAGATCATATTGAGAATAAGAATTTTTTTAAGTCAGTTCACCCTGAAAAGATGATAGATGAAAAAATAGATGTGAGATCTGCTGCCATTGTCTATTCATTTTCTGTTTGGAAAAAAGGTAGAATAGACCCTGTTGACAACCTTGATTTAGAAGAGATTATTCTCCAGTACAAATTATATTCTCCCAGACATCGTGTGTTTTGGGATTACGTTCAAAATACAAAATCTGAAATCGCAAAAAAAGTTAAACAAAAAATAAAAAATGACACACAATGAGCGAAAGTATTGAAATGTAACCAGGCGCTGCACCGGACCGCAAGGGGCGGCTCCGCCTTTCCCCTTGTTCCCTCCCTGCGGTCGGCGGCCCGTGAGCTTCAACGTTAGCAATAAAGATTGAATATGAATATATCCAAAGGGAGGTATAAAACATATGGCTGACGTTGATAAAAAACCTGGGGAGTTGCGGGACGCCCCTAAAATTATAAGTTTCCTGTCATATTAGCAACGAATGTTATAATATTAGGGGCGTCCCGGAAGTCCCCCCCCCCAAACTTATAAACTGAAGAGGGCCCCATAAATAGCCCAAGCGAAATATTTACTGTAATTTAAATTAATATACGAATATATGGAAACTTTTTCCAGATATATAGTCCGATATCATGGAAAAGAAATTTCCGCTTATTAACACTGTTATGCTACTTAACAGCAACCAAAAATTAATAATATAAAATGGAGAATAAATATGAATCGAATATCGGCAGTAATTTGTATAATACTATCATTAAGCATTGGGGGGTGTGCTACTACTGGTGGTAAAACTTCAGCGGAAAAGCGCCAGTCAGTTCTCGCCATGAAAAATGAAGTGCTGTCAGACCTCTATAAACTAAAGCCAGACGTTAAATCTCAAATTTCCAGTGCCCCAGGTTATGCTGTATTCAGCAACGTTAATATCAATATTATTTTTGCCAGTTTCGGTGGCGGATATGGTGTAGTCAAAAACAATAAGACTGGTAAACACACGTTTATGAAAATGGGTGAGGTTGGCATCGGTTTAGGTCTTGGCGCTAAAGACTTCCGCGCAGTGTTCGTATTCCATAGCTCTGATACCATGAAACGTTTTTTAGAGCATGGCTGGGCTTTTGGGGCTCAAGCTGATGCAGCAGCTAAGGCTAGTGACAAAGGAGCGGCTGTTGGTGGTGAGGCTACTGTCGATAATATCACTATATATCAGTTAACAGAGACTGGTTTAGCTCTTCAGGCAACGGTTAAAGGTACGAAATACTGGAAGGATGATTCGTTAAATTAACTTATTATTAAAGCATAACAAGTCATTCAACCAGACCGCTAATAGCTCGCTTCGCTCGCTATAGCGGCCGGTTAATTCAATCGTGAAAAGGAATGGGGTCAAGTCTACGTTTGACCCTTGTTGTTAATTAGTCAAGATTCAAGGGGGCATAGAAGTTTAAGAATAAAGATAAAAAATCAGAAGAAATATTGAAATAAGAGAAAATAGATTGCTCATGGGTCAAACGTAGGCTTGACCCCTTATTTTGGTCGGCTTTTTGTGCAACTGATTCTGAGCGTTGGCCTTCACAAACGATATAGGAGAAAGTTTAAAGAATGAAACGAGCAAGCGAATTTTTCAAGAGCATTCTTGTCGGTGGCATCTTGGTCATTCTGCCATCAGCAATATTCCTGTTTATCTTGAATTGGGTATTCGGATTGGTCCGAAAAGTGATAAATCCCCTCACAACATTCCTAATGACTAAGTCCCACCTGCAAGGTGTCGTGGTGGACGTTCTGGTGATTATCCTTTTGATTATGGCTTGCTTCGTTGTTGGCGTCACCGTGCGGACAAGGCTTGGCAAATGGTTTCACTCGCTTCTGGAATCGAGGATTCTGCTGAAATTCCCGGGTTACTCGTTGATCAAAGAAACTGTATACCAGTTTCTGGGAAAGAAAAAGTCTCCCTTTTCTTCGGTAGCTCTTGCCCAGATATTCGAGAATGACACCCTTGTCTCAGCCTTCATCACCGATGAACATGTTGATGGTAGCTATACCGTTTTCGTCCCAACGGCGCCCAACCCAACCTCGGGGAATATTTACCACCTTCATAGGAATTATGTTCACCCGGTAGACGTATCTGTGGAGGATACAATGAGATCAATCATCGGTTGTGGAGCAGGATCGTCCCGACTGATAGCAAAGTATAAAGAAGGCGGCCAACCAAACACTCCAGGGAATGGGGTCAAGTCTACTTGACCCTTGTTGTTAATTGGTCAAGATTCAAGGGGGCATAGAAGTTTAAGAATAATGAACGGTTATTGTATATGGCTAGACAAAGATTCTGACGAGATTGATGCCTCTGAATACAATTGGAAGGAGCGCTAAGATTTATGGAAAGGACAATTAAATATCAAGGAAATTCTCAGGAAGTGCTTTTTCCGACTATCGATGGGATTATTGTTGATTTAAAAGCGTTATCCGCTATTAAGCATTCTTGCGCATCCAACAATTGTAAAATTTCGCAATGTTGTTGCAGTTGCTATGAGGTGATAATTAATAAGACCGAACTATCTAATATTGTAGATGTAGTCCCTCATGCTTCACAATACTCACCTGTTTTAAGATTAGATAAGGATTTTGACAACGTTTTCGAAGATGAAGGTAAAAACACATATTCAATTGATAAGAACAACAGGGGTTTTTGTGTGTTCGGATATAAAACAAAAGAAAGAAAGGTTTTATGCTCTCTGCACAAAACAGCAGTTGATATGAAAATACCCATAAATTCCGTAAAGCCCTTGGTATGTATTCTTTGGCCATTAGCATTGGTTGAATCTGATCCTTTAGTTTTGTCGGTACAAGAGGATGTTTTCAAATTTCCTTGTAATCAGGAACGAACTTCTCCAACTACTGTGTTAGATAGCGGCATTGCTCAAAACATAAAAATTGCTTTTGGACGTTCGCTTCTAAACAAAATACAAAAAAAAATTTTACAGCTCTAAATGTTAGTTCAAGAGGGATTCGAAACGCTAACCAGGGGAATATAGGGGATGTAGCCCAGTTTATAAGTTTATATCGTCAGGAAGGAAACCCACGGGAACAGCCATTGAAAAATAAGGGAGGATATACGAAGGGGCTCTGGTTATCAAAATCTTGTCGGGGGAAACGCTGATCGCAGGAATGTATATCTCTGAAGCGAACAAACCGGCAAAGAATAAGGGACTAAAACGAACCTAATATAAACAGCAGGAGTTTTTGTAATGTTAGTCTGGCCTGAGGAAACAATATTCCCTGACAGAGAAGATATACCAAAATGGTGCCACACAGGATCAAACCTGTGTCTGGATTTCCATGGTGATCCATTAACAGCAAAGCTGGTGGTTTTTTCTGACGGAAATCATCATATGGCCCTGATGGAAACGTTGCAGTGTTTTTATAAAAACAATCCAAAAGTAAAACAGGTTTTTTATGCGACAACCCCGCCGGGCCCGGTTCTAAAATTACTGAAGCGTGGTAGCCTGCAGATAGGCAATCTTATTTTATCAGCCAGACCCCATGTTTTTATCAGTCCACCTTCTGTGCTCGACAATCTGGTCAATGAAGGATATATGCAAAAGCACGTGCCGTTTATACAAAATCGGGGGAATGTATTACTGATAAAAAAGGAAAATCCAAAAAATATCTCGGGCATCGCCGACCTGGCGCGAACAAATGTGAGACTTTTTCTGTCCAATCCAAAAACCGAAGCCATGAGTTACAAAGGATATGTTGATACCATAAAAGGCCTGGCTGAGCGGGAAGGTGTTGATTTATCTTTTCTGTCAGATGGACTTTCAGGCACAAAAGTTGAGTATGGTGAACGTATTCACCACAGGGAGGCGCCTCAGGCCATAATGGATGGTCGTGCTGATGTTGCTATTATTTATTATCATCTGGCATTACGTTATACGCGTATTTTCCCAGACCTTTTTGAAATAATTCCCCTCGGAGGAACCACTGAAGATCCTCAGCCTTTTCCGGAAAACGTTATCAGCTCGACTCATGCTGGAATAATTGAAGATGGTGGGAAATGGGGGGCACAATTTCTTTCTTTTCTCTCGTCAAAACCTGTGAGTGAAATTTATTCACATCATGGGTTATTACATATTGAAGAAGGCCTTCAATGCCATAAAATGAGGAGATCCCGAAGATGAAAAATTATCTTGAATTATTTCTTATGATGATAACCGGTTTGCTTGTGTCCTGCACTGGTGAAGGTTACTATGGCTCACAAGGTCCTATGATGCATTACGGATTTGGATATGGAGGGATGTTTATGTGGATTATATTTCTGATCGTCATTGGATTGCTGATCTATTTCATTGTTCAGGCCCAGAAAACGAAGGGCCATACGCCGACACAGAATGAAAGTTCCCTGGATATTCTGAAGAGGCGTTACGCAAAGGGAGAAATCGCAAAGGAAGAATATGAGAGAATGAAAAAAGACCTTGAAGGGTAGACCCTGATGACTTATAAGGGAATATAGGGGGCGTACCCAACTTTTAAATATGATAAAAAATCATTTAAAAACAATAAATACGAGATAGGCTGAATTAAAAAAAAAGAGGCATATTTATGCACAGGGTTTTAACAACCTGCTGTTTCTGCGCATGCGGATGCAATTTCTATCTTGAAGTAGATAACGGCAAGATACTCGGGGTGATTCCCAGCAGAGAGCATCCTGTTTCCCGAGGCAACCTGTGCGTAAAAGGTTGGAACAGTTTTGAGTTTATCCTTCATAAAGACCGCCTTTGCTTTCCATTGATTAGAAGGAACGGACGCCTTGAAAAAGCTGAATGGAGTGAGGCTCTTGATCTGATTGCTGAAAGATTTACTCAGATCAGGGAGAAATACGGGCCAGACAGTCTGGGCATTCTTTCATCTGCCAAGTGCACAAATGAGGAGAATTATCTACTCATGAAGTTTGCCAGGGCGGTGTTAAAGACAAATAATATTGATCACTGCGCCAGGCTTTGCCACTCCTCAAGTGTTATAGGATTAAACCATGCTTTTGGTTCCGGCGCCATGACAAATTCTATAACAGAACTGGCAGCAGCCGAGGTAATTTTAGTAACCGGTTCAAATACCACCGATCAACACCCCCAGATAGCGCGTTTTATATTTGACGCCCTTGAAAAAGGCGCAAAACTTATTGTCATAGATCCCCGCCGTATTCAACTAAGCAGATTTGCTCATGTTTATCTTCAGCCGCGTCTTGGCACAGATGTAATCTGGCTCAAGGGTATGATGAAGGTTATCCTGGAAGAAAATCTCTATGATGATTCATTTGTAAGCAGGCGGACAGAAAATTTCAATGCGTTCAGAAAAGACCTGGAGAAGTTTGATTTTGAGCTTGTTGAGAAAGTTTGCGGTGTTTCTCTGGACGACATCAGAAGGGCAGCCCGTATATATGCCGGCGTTAAGCGTGCCATGATAATCTATTCAATGGGAATAACACAGCACATATCAGGGACGGATAATGTAGAATCAATAGCCAACCTTGCCATGCTGACCGGTCATGTTGAGCAGGAATTTACCGGGGTAGGTCCTTTGCGCGGACAGAATAATGTTCAGGGCGCATGCGATATGGGTGCATTGCCTGGAACTCTTTCGGGCTATCAGGATGTTACTGACGAAGATATTAGAAAGAAATTTAAAAAGTTGTGGAAGACAGAGCTTCCGAAGTCAGCGGGGCTGACCAGTATTGAAATGCTTGATGGAAAAAGAATCCATGGCATGTTTGTCATGGGAGAAAATCCGGCTATGAGCCATCCTGATATTAACGAAGTCAGAAAAGTTTTGAGCAGTATGGAATTTTTGGTGGTTTCAGATATATTTTTGAGTGAAACAGCTGAATATGCTGATGTAGTATTGCCGGCCGCGTCATTTGCTGAAAAAGACGGTACGTTTACCAGTACTGAGCGCCGCATTCAGAGGGTTCGCAAGGCAATTCCTCCCGTTGGTTCCAGCTTGCCGGACTGGAAGATTATATCAGAGCTTTCCTCCAGAATGAATTATCCTATGGAATATGAATCTCCGGCTGAAATCATGGAGGAGATCGCAATGCTGACACCTATTTACGGAGGTGTGTCTTTTGACAGGCTCGAGGATGGATGGGGACTTTTCTGGCCCTGTCCGCACAGGGAGCATCCAGGCACTCCTTTTCTGCACAAAGGGTCTTTTTCAAGGGGAAAGGGGCATTTTGAATGCGTTGATTACCGGCCTCCAGCGGAACTGCCTGACAGCGAATATCCGTTTTATCTTACAACCGGCAGGATGTACCAGCACTGGCATACAGGAAGCATGAGTATGAGAATTGCAACTCTTTTTCGAGAAGAGCCTGAGGCAATTATTGAGATTAACTTTGCTGATGCCAAATGTCTGGGATTGGAGAAGGGGGAGCCTGTCCGTGTGATTTCAAGACGCGGGGAAGTTAAAGTAAAAGCACATATTACAGATAATGTGCCGGAAAAAACGGTTTTTATGCCGTTTCACTTTAAGGACGCACCTGCCAATGTTCTTACCAATCCCGCATTGGATCCAAGGGCAAAGATTCCGGAGTTTAAGGTTTGTGCTGTTAGAATAGAAAAGGTGCAATAATGTCAGACAGGTTTATTTTAAGTAAAGAACATCTAAAAAGTTTTTTGCGCAAGATTTCTAAAGAGCATGAACTGATAGCACCTGTTAAAAACAGAAGCGGAGATACACTTCTTGAGGTTATCCCTTCTGTGGATGAAGTTGTTTTTGATTTTAAGTCTAAGCCTGTAATGCCGGCCAAAAATTTCTTTTTTCCTCGTTCTGAGACAATATTTAAATACCAGCGCAAAGGAAAGCATTATAAATTTGATGAAATACTGGACAATACTCCAAGGATCCTGTTTGGTTTACGTTCATGCGATCTTTGGGGGATCCTTTTTCTTGATATGATATTCCAGGAAAACTTTAAAGATCGCTATTATTTGAACAGACGGATTAACGCAGTCCTTATCAATATCGGATGCAATGAACCCATGGGTAACTGCTTCTGCAGAAGCACAAAAAGCGGCCCTTTTCTGACACATGGATATGATCTCCAGCTTACTGATTTAGGGGACAGATTTTTTGTAGAAATAGGACGTCCCAGGGGCAGGGAGCTTGTTGATGAATGGAACTATTTTTTTTCTCCCGCAACCACAAAAGACATGGAACATCAGTATGAGATGCTTCTTGAGGCGGAAAGCAGATTTCATCAGATTGTTGATATGGATACAGCCGTATCCCGCCTTATGAATGATGAGGTGGACGAAACGCTCTGGGAGGAGCTGGGTAACCGGTGTCAGAACTGTGGCGGGTGCGCGTATGTTTGCCCCACATGTTATTGTTTTAATATTGTAGATATACCGATTTCTGATACCGAAGGTGAAAGATTAAGGATACAGGATTCATGTACATTTAGCGGATTTACCAGACTTGCGGGTGGTTATAATCCAAGGCATGAGAGGAAACGCCGGATTCGCAGACGTTTTTATCATAAACTTTATTACGACAGTAAGAAACACTGCCGGCCAAGTTGCGTGGGATGCGGACGCTGCGTAGAAATATGTTTTGGCCGGGTTGACATGATCAATTTTATAAAAAGGGTTTGTGAGCAAGGAGAAAAGAGTTCGAGAGAGAGCTCTTTAAGACTGGGGGAGATACTCGTTGAAGCCGGACTTTTAAAGAGAGAGGAGCTGAAGAATGCCCTTGAAAGGCAGGCCGGCACCGGTGAATCACTTGGCACACAGCTGATAAAGGAAGGCTTGATAACGAGGGATGGAGTTGCACGCGCTCTGGGATATCAGCTTAAGATTCCGGAGAATGCGGGAACAGGAGGCGGTGATGGAAAATAGTGCTCAGGTATTATTGCGCAAAATGGTGGCCAATATATATCTACCTCACACAGCCTTCATTAAAAAGATAAAGGAAGAGACCGGCGATATAAAGACATTTACACTTTGTTTTAAAGAAGAAGAATTGAAAAATAAATTTACATTCAGGCCTGGTCAGTTTGTTCTGGTCTCTATATTCAATTGCGGTGAAGCTCCTTTTTCCATAAGCTCATCTCCTGAAGTCGCCGGAGAAATTCAGTTGAGCATTAAGAAAGCCGGACTTTTGACAGGTGAAATACATAGTCTCCAGGAAGGGGATGAGATATGTATGCGAGGTCCATACGGGAATGGTTTTCCTTTGGAACAGCTTTACGGCAAAAATCTTTTATTTATTGGAGGAGGAATTGGGCTTGCGCCGCTGCGGTCTTTAATCCAGTATGTTTTTGCAAAAAAATCTGATTTTGGCGGAGCAACCATACTTTACGGAGCAAGAACACCCGAAGACATTGTCTTTAAGGAAGAATTAAACAAGTGGAGCAGAGAAAATGAGGCAGAAGTCCTGATTACCGTTGACAGGGGTGATTCCGGGTGGAAGGGAAACACAGGGCCCGTGACGCATTTATGGGAAAAAATTGAGATATCTCCTGCTAATACAAAGGCTGTAATTTGTGGTCCTCCGGTAATGATTCCTTATGTGGTTTTTGACTTGCTCAAGATGGGTTTTGGTGAAGAAGATATTATCTCCACGCTTGAAAGAAATATGAAATGCGGGGTGGGCAAGTGCGGTCACTGTACTCTGGGAAGCAGGTTTGCCTGTATTGACGGCCCTGTTTTTACTTATAATGAGATGAAAAAACTGCCTTTTCTGATTTAAGGGGGCACATAGAGAACGTATTAAACTTATAAACTTGTTTGTCAATTAGGGAATATTGTTTAGCTTTTGCTTTTTTCTTGTTTCAAATTACTGATTTACCGATAGGCTTTACCAATCCTTCCTTCAGGATGGTTTTGATCAAAATAATTTATAGGCAGGTTGAAGCTGCTATGAATGGCCATATCATAGCCAAAGCTGAGCTTGTTGGGACGTATGAGAAATCCAGGTAGTCGATAGGGCGGGGCAAGGGAGTTCATGCAAATATGCGTTTCATATCCTGTTAAAGTGTGTTAGAATTTAAAAAATGCTTTCCTGAATAATGTTTGACAACCCGGCGCAGTTTGCTTAATAGAAGCCATTATGTATAAAAAATCAAACGCGGGTTTCATGAACAAATTTGTGCTTCTGTTATGCTTCATCGCGTTGTTCCTTTCCGGATGCGGTGGCACCATGAACATGCGGAAAATTTCGGTTGAGCCAAAATTTTCGACCGAGAATACGAAGAGAAGTTCCCTGAAAGCGGGGCTCCTTCTCGACGACAAGTTCACCAGCTACAAATATGTCTTCGAGACGGGCAAACAGCTCTTCCTGCTGGCGAAAGTGAAGGGAGAAATAGAGATCGGCAAAAATCTGTCCCAAGCCCTCTACGGGATTGTCTCCAGCAAATTCGGAAACGTCGCCGTTGCTCACGAGGTAAGTGAAATCCACGATGTCGATATTTATTTCGTTCCCCGGCTCAAATTCTTCAAGTATTCGCCTCCCTTTACGGGCTTGGGTTCTCATACCGCCGCCGTGGAGCTGGAAACGGAAATCTTCGCCGGTGACGGACAGCGGCTGCGCGGTTTCAGCGTCAAGCGGGATGGGAGTAGAAACGTGATAAATCAGATCAAAATGGAAACGAATTATGATATGGCGCGCTACGCGGTGAACGAGGCCATAGACAACCTTCTGAAGGAATTTTCACGGAAGCTTGATGAGTTTTATTAATTCAATAGGTACACCATGCGGCTGACGCGATGGCTGTTGATTGTCATGGTCCTCTGCACCAGCGGTTGCGGGCTCCGAGGCTTGACCCGTTCCGAAAGTCTTGCCAACTACCATCCTATCTTACTGATCAACACCACGAGCAAGGGAGAAATACTCACCCGGGAAGGACTGGACTACTTGCGCGAAGGTTCCTTCGATAAGTTTCTGTTCTCCATGCGCGAAGCTCTGACGTTTTACGCCGGCAATGGGGAAAAGACCTCCGATCTTTGCCGCTATATTGGCAAGGCCTATCTTGATCGAAACGAATACGACAAGGCGCTGTCCTATTTTAATCAATCGTTAGCCGCCGCCAAAAACAGCCGATACCAGGAGGGGTTTATCCTGACGACTGTCGGACTGGCAGATTGCTACAAGAAAATCGGGGATACGGATAAGGCCGCAGAGGTTCTGGCGGCAGCCCAGCAGGGCAATCGTGAGTCCACAAAAGGCGAACATCCGCTCATTGCGCTCAGCATGGGGGAGACCCTCGCACAGCAAGGCCGTTTATCCCAGGCGCTGGAAATCTTCACCGGAACCCTTTCCAACATCGACAGCTACAAGGACGACAAGCTCAAACAATCGGTCTATTCGTCCATGGGCACGACCCTTTTCGCCCTCGGCCGTTACCGGGAGGCTATCACCCATTATCGACACGCCCTCGATCTTGCCCGGAAAAGTTACAACACGTCGGATATCGTTGACATCCTCAACAACATCGGCTTTTGTCAGGTGTCTTTGAAAAAATACAGCGAGGCCGCTATGTCCTTTAAGGAAGGATTGGGACTTCTGGCCGTCATGGACCTGCAATACTCCGAAAAACAGATGTACGCCAATTATGGTCTGGGGCTTTTGAATGAAGAGCAAGGCCGCAATGCCCAGGCGCTGCTCTACTACAACACCGCCATCAAGTTCATTGAGGATTTGAGAGGCAGCCTGAGTTCGACGGAGTTCCGATCCTTGTTCCTGGCCAATAAAATCGCCGCCTATGAACATGCCATCGATATTCTGCTCACGGCAGTCGATCGGACGCCGGATGAAGTTCGCCTTGATGCGCGATTTGCCAAAGCAAATCTCTCTCCCGTGGAAGTGGCCTTCTTCTACGCAGAAAGTACCAAGGCCCGATCCTTTCTCGAACTGCTTTACAAAGCCAGAACAGTTTCTCTCGCCGACCGGATCCCCCGCGGGTTGGCCGAGCAGGAGCGGCGATTGCTCAGCACCCTTGATTCGATCCAGGCCTCCGGAAGCGGCCAGTCGGAAGCACAGCGAGAGATCCTGAAAAAATCAAAACGCGAACTCGATGAGTTGATCGCCAAGTTACGGAAAGAGTATCCGGATTATGCCTCCATCCGCTATCCAGAGCCGGTCATGGCCGGGAATATCCCGCTGCGCGCCAACGAGGTGCTCCTCGCCTACAAGGTCAATCCCAGAAAAACCTTTCTCTGGATCATCGAAAAGGGCAAGAAACCGTCGGTCATCGAAATCGCCGTGAATCGGGAGGAACTTATCCGAAAAGTCGGGGAATTCAGGAGTGAGCTTGAAAATCCGGACAGACTGGACGCCTACAACCCCGAGAAAGGGCAAGCTCTGGGCAGGCTCTTGATGGAAGAAGCTCTCAGCCGGATAGACCCCGACAAAAACGTCATCATTACCCCCGACGGTGTTCTGAATATGCTTCCCTTCGAGGCATTAACGGCTGGTAGAACAAAAAACGCGATTCAATACCTGGGAGAAAAATACAAGATCAGCTATTATCCTTCCGCCTCGATCATGGCGACCATGCGGCGGTTCAAAGAGAATCCAAAATTATCCCGGCCCCTGTTTGCACTCGGCGATCCGGTCTATGAGGATTCGGATGTGCGTTACAGCCGAAGAAAGTCCGACAACATCGTCCTGGCATCAGCCGATCAGACGCCCGGTTTTAATTTGCGTAGCGCTCTGGTTCGCAACGGCTTCTCTTTGCCTCGCCTGCCCGAGACCCGCGACGAGGTCCTGAAAATCGGCGCGCTCTTCGGGTACCAAACCAATGACCGCGACATCAAGCTCGATATGGACGCCTCCAAAAGCGAACTTTTGAAATCCGATCTTGGCATTTACCGGTTTATCCATTTTGCCACTCACGGTCTTTTGAGCGGCGACATTCCTTATATCCTGGAACCGGCGCTGGTTTTAAGCCAGCCGGGGAACCGCAACCCTGAGGATGGCTTCCTCAAGATGAGCGAGATTCTGGAACTCAAGCTCAACGCAGATGCCGTTGTCCTATCGGCCTGCAAGACGGCCCTGGGAAAAGAGATCGCCGGAGAGGGAATCGTGGGTTTAAGCCGCGCCTTCATGCTCGCAGGAGCCAAATCAATCATCGTGAGTCTCTGGAGCGTGGAGTCGAATTCCACGGCCGTCCTGATGAAGCGTTTTTACTCGCATCTAAAGCTCGGAAGGTCCAAGGAAGAGGCGCTCAGGCTGGCCAAGCAGGAATTGAAAAGCCAAAGCCTGGCCTCCACTGATCTCAGCCGTGGCGTCACGATCGCCGGACGGGACAAGAAGATTCAAACCGGCGCCTCCCATCCATTTTTCTGGGCGCCTTTCATCCTGATTGGTGAATGGGAGTAAAAATACCCGGATTCCGATTCATTCAAGGGCAAGGGGGCCCATGCAAATATGCGTTTCATATCCTGTTAAAGTGTATTATGTGATTATCTATGCCAAGAAAAGTAAGTGGGGCAAGAAGGGGGACGGCTGCCGCATGATCCGCCGACTCTCAACGGCTCTTCTGGTCTGGATATGCTTGTCTATTGCCATTCCCGTGTGGGGAGAAGATGATCCTCTCCTTTCTGAGATGACTGACAAATTCAATGCTTTGACGAACTACACCACCCTTCTTGATTCGGAAGGGGAAGGTGAGCGCAGTAAGATTTTTTACACTTACAAAAAACCGGGATTTATCCGGATGGATTTTATCCAGCCCCATAAAGGGGCAATGCTTATTTTCAATCCCATCAAAAACAAGGTGACCCTTCGTCCCTTTTCAAAATGGTTTTTCAAATTCAACCTCGATCCTGGAAACCGACTGATCACCGATTCAAAAGGCCATACCGTGGACCAGTCCGACATCGGTGCTTTGATCCGGTCCATAGTGGTGAGCGCTCGTGAAGGTTCCGTTACTCACCTGCCGCCTGAAACTCTGGAGAATATCGCCTGTCCGCGACTTCGTGTAGAAAGTACCAGGACAACTTATCTTTTATGGATTCATCCGGAACTTTGCTTGCCCATCAAGATAGTTAAACTCTTCTCTGAAGGAGAAAAAGAAGTTGTATTCCTGCGGAACCTTATAGTCGACGCTTCCCTTGACGACAAATTGTTTACCCCATGAAACGCAGGTGCTCGGTGTCACCCATTGACGGGCTGTTGCCCAAAAGCAATTCTTCTGCATTTTGCTGCTATTGGTACTCCTTTCGCCAAAATGCAATCAGGCAAGTGGATTCCGGCTTTCGCCGGAATGACAAACGGGGCCGGAATGACAAACGGGGCCGGAATGACAAACAGGGTCAAACCGCGAATTTGAGTTTATCCTTTCCTTAGTTTTCGGCTGTCACCCACTCGAAGAGTTACATTTGTGGAATCAAAATATTCTATTAGAGGGATTAAATACTTGCGGGATACAGATACCATTTCCTTGAACTGAGGCGTTGTAATTTCTCCATGAGATTTCAAATAATCAACCAGCCCTTTTTTTAACTTGTTGACGGCCTCTGCATGGAAATAGAGATCCTCTTTTACCTTAAGCAGAAATCCTTCATCAACAAGCAGCATCAGCACATCTTTTGCCCGTTTTGAATCAATATCAAACGACTTGCTTAACTCTTTGAAGTAGGGGGGTGTCAGCCCGCTTTTAAGATAGGTGTCCAGTATTTTTATTTTTATGTCGGCCTGATCAACCTTCAGAGAAACAGTATGCGAAGATAAATGGACATTGTTTTCTTCCTGAATAATAACTTTATCCTTTATCATCAGATTAAGCATAAGACTGAAAAGCTTTGTCCCCAGGTCAAAAGGAAACTTTGATCTTAACTCCTCTTTTGACATGCCGGCCTTTAAGGGATTTGATTTGTGGTAATTTGAGAGATAATCGAGTGCTTCCTTCTTTAATTTTTCAATGCCGTTATTATGGATGTAGATTCGATTTTCCCTGTCAAAACAGACAATTGCTTTTTTTGACAAAAGTTTCTGGATGAAATTATCGAGCTGTTTCTCGGGAAGATTGGTCATTATTTTAAGGTCGGCAAAGGAGACTCCGGCATAACCGGAATCATCGGCATGAGATGAAATTATTTCTTCAGGTATGTTGTCGACAATCCCCTTTAATAGTTTGGTTACCTCCGGCTTAAAGCGTTTGTGCTTCTGGGGTATTGGATTTAATATATGCCCGCCGCCGATAGTTCGTACCGGCGAATAACTTCTTATTACAAACCTGTCATCCTTTACCAGCGCAACCGGAGAGTCAAGCCTGACCTGAGCAAGAGCTGTTTCCCCGGGAAGAAGCTCATCCTTGTCAAGAAGGATAAGAACGCCTAACACCTCACTGGTTCCTGTGTGAAATCTGATGCGCGCCCGGTTTTTAGCTGATTTTTTATTGCTGCCAAGATAGTTAACCAACACGTCTATCATGAAGCTCGGCTTCAAGTCGCCTGTAGTAGATAATACCTCTCCGCGGGTTACGGAAGACTTATCAAGTCCCTGAAAATTAATGGCTGTGCGCATTCCAGCTTCCGCAACATCCAGGTTTTGGTTATGAACCTGAATTCCACGCACCTTTGAAGTAATGTTGGACGGATATATCATAATGGTATCTCCGACATGGATGCTTCCTGATATAAGCGTTCCTGTAATTACCGTCCCAAATCCCTTCATACTGAAAACCCGGTCAACAGGAAGGCGGAACAGACCTGTTGATGTGCGCACAGGAATTAAGGCGCTCAGTTCATCCAGGGTTTTGATAAACTCCGGTATGCCTTTGCCCGTGGCAGATGATACAGGCACAATAGGGCTGTCTTCCAGAAAGGTTCCCCTGAGAAATTCTTTGATATCCTCCAGCACAAGTTCCAGCCATTCCTGATCCACAAGGTCGATCTTAGTCAGGACAACAAAGCCGTGTTTTATGCCGAGCAGAGAACATATCTCCATGTGTTCTCTGGTTTGGAGCATTACCCCTTCATCAGCGGCAATAACCATCGCTACGATATCGATTCCTGTGGCGCCCGCCACCATGTGCTTGATAAATTTTTCATGCCCCGGCACATCGACAATTCCGATATGCTGTCCGCTGGGAAGATCCATTGAAGCAAAACCAAGCTCAATAGTTATGCCGCGAAGCTTTTCCTCCTTTAAGCGGTCGGTGTCTATTCCAGTGACAGCCTTAATAAGTGAGGTTTTGCCGTGATCAATATGCCCGGCGGTTCCTAAAACAATCTGTTTCAATGATAAAAGGCTCCTTTTGCAAAGGTCTTGGTTTGATGTATGGGGCAGAGGAAGGTGTTTCCAGGGTTGCTTTAATTTTTTGGTGCCGGAGGTCGGAATCGAACCGACACGAACTTAAAGCTCGGAGGATTTTGAGTCCGAAACAGGCAAAATGTTGCATAACTGGAAACCATTGACTATGTTGTATATATCAAGTAATTACAAAAGGAAAGCGTTTTCTTCAAGTTGGATAGAGTTGGTTGGAATTGGAAGGAAGTTTGAAGCCGTGGGCACAATAACGGGCACGGAATAAATAAAATCTGGGGATAGGTTATCGAGACCGAACGACGGCAATCCTGAGCCGTCTTCCCCAGAATCACCTATCAGGGCGTTAACAGGAGAGCGCAAAAGATGGATCAATCCGAAAGAGACAATTTTCAGCTTTTAAAAGACATTATTTCCACCTGCGAACAATCTAAAACATTTACAGATATTCCAAAGCAACCTACCTATATGTTGTTTGTTTTGCAGGGCAAAGCCGAATTTGATTGCATACACGCCCTTGCACTTATTTGTGATATAGAGGGCAAAAAACCGGATGCCGTGCTTGCGGGGGTTCAGTATATCGTCAGAAACATGGCATGGGGTACTTTCCTTGAAATCCTGTCACTTAAAAACCACCGAGCGGAAATTCCTTATGTTGTCTCAACGTGGAGGTATTTGCTTGGGTGTAACCGAGAATTGGTGAAGCGTCTCACAGAAGGCAAGCCTCATTTACGGACAGATATTTGCCACCAGTTGTATGTCTTCGAAAACAGTCGAAGGCGGGAAAAAGACTTAGATTCGATATTAAGAACTTGTGAGTTGTTGATTAAAGCTTTCGCCCCACAGCAGAAGATAGTTGAAAAATTAGGGATGCCTTTTGGGGAACATAGGCAGATCAAGAGAACGATTGACAAGCAAAAAAACATAACTGACAGTAAGCTTGACTATACAATCGCCCTTCTTGAAGAAATCGACAAAAACCAGACAGACGCTGAATTGATGTCTGGGAGCCTTGATAATCTCACACTAAGCAAGATCTCAAATACCATTCCTGATAGGGTGCCCGGCTGGACTGAGTACTGTCTAAAGCGAATGAAAGAAGCGATTGAGGAACGGGTAAAAATCCTTTCACCCTGTTTTGAAACTGAGGACGTTCGTAAACTCACCGGAAGTGCCTTCCGCAAAATGTCCCTTTTAGTTGAAAAAAAACAAGAAAATGAAACCGAACGTAATTTGTCACGAGTTCCTTTTTTTGAAAGAGTTAATTCCCTGCCACCTACCGATCTCCTTCCTTTAATAGCTCCCCTCGACTTCGGGGATAAAAAAACATCTGAGACAAAAGAAGTTGACCTTTCTTCTCCTGATGAAACTAAGAAATGGTTTGATGGAAAAAAAGAAATTTACGATTGGGCTGTTAATGAACCGTCTCTTGAAGAATCAGAAAAAGATGGCAAAGATGTTCAGGAACCCGACGACCCCTTAAGAGAAAAAGAAAACACTGATGCAATCAAAACGCTACTGAAAGAAATATTGTCAGAAACAAAAATCACGGGAGACCATGACAAGCATGTCGAAGCATACCTTTTTTATTTGGAAGGAACTCACACCCTAAAAGAAATCGAAGCCAAATTTAATCTCGACACGAAAAAGTTCTACAGAATCAGGCAGGCTATAGAGCAAAGCCCAAAACTGGCAAAACACCCAAGGATCAAAAAAATAATAGAGACCCGGAGAATCATTGAACCTCACGAAGAAATAAAATTAATAAAAGACAAAATCCTTATCTGCCCCAAATGCAACTTAATCCATATACCGGGAACCTATAACGAAGAATTCCCATACTGTAGCGAATGTGTTGAGATAAAACTCGTCCTTATACCAAAAAAACTTAACTTAACCACAGGAATTTGAAGTATTCTTAAATTAAGCTAATTTTTTTCTTTCGTAAAGAAATACAGATACTTAGGGATTAAGCTGAAAATTGATTTTTCAATGGTTGGAGCTACCCATCATATCATGCCACCGTCACCAAAAGCGGGGGTACCCCCCTTCTCCCTTGCCGAAATAATATCTTGATGATCCTGCACCATCTAAAGCCTATCCGATACAAACTATCTATACGAATATGATGCCTTATCTAAGCTTGATTCCTTTCACCCTCACACGACATGGCTGCAAACTATCTCAAGGCATAGTCTTATGAGAGAGTTTCTATCTATCCATATAGCGTGACTGAAATACAACGACTAACCAGCTATTATACTACGGCTACGCAATTGAAATGAACTATTGTTCTTAAGGGTATATCTGACTATGCCCTAAACAAAAACCCGCCTAACCTTTTCATTTTACAATCAATTCTAAGCGTACTTTCTCTCAACCCATACCATCATAAGCCTTTAGGTCTGAAGTCTGTTCTGGCGGCGTCTGGTGGCCTCTGGGTGCGTCAATAACCCCCTGAATCGATCAACTCGACTATCTATCCTTATACAATAGCACCATCTGCAACAATAATACGGTTTACAGAACCACCACAGGATCAAATGATTCTTGCAGGGAATTTCTATCATCTATGCAAGCGACGGACACATTCCGGGCACAATTGGTCTTTTTTGAGGCTTGTTTATCTTTATCTAATATTTTTATCTTTCAATATCAGATACTTAGTTTGCCTACCTTCCAATGACACAAAGGATTGAACATCCCATGCGTCTGTTGAAATCACCTTTCAGATAAAAATATATTTCATTTTCAGCACGGGAAGTGTCCGGTTGTCGTTCCTACAAGTAGTGACGGAAAGAAAGGAGAAAGGGAAATGGTTATAGTTGAATTTTCACAAAAGGGGGTTGGGAAGATCTATGTCCAACACGCTGGGGAAGATGAAGAAGTGTCAGATTTCCTTGCCTTACAGTTTGTTAAACCTCGTCTGATAGCCTTACACGCAGTTTTGAAGGACTCTTTTCAGGCAAAAAGTAATGAGAAAAAAATAAAAGCTACGCAAAAGAATTACAGGGGAGAGAATGAACATCCTAAAACCAATAAAAAATAACATAGATCAAGAGTTAAAAGACAAAAAAGCGTGGATTGTCTGGAAAATCGAAAACACAGAAGGCAAACAAACAAAGGTTCCTTACAATGCGAAAACAGGGAGCCGAGCCAAGTCAAACGATCCAGAAACATGGACAGACATCGAAACAGCCTATGGGTCCTACGAAAAAGATATTTATGATGGGATTGGTTTTGTTTTGTCGAAAGAGAATCCGCTTGTGGGTATTGACCTTGACCATTGTGTTGATCCTGAAACCGGAAAGATTGATCCGTGGGCACAAAAGATAGTTGATGGGCTTCCTACCTATTGGGAGCTAAGCCCTTCTGGAACAGGCCTGAGAGCTTTTGTGAAAGGTAAGCTACCACCGGAAGGACGGAAGAAGGGGAATATTGAGCTTTATGAAGCTGGACGGTACTTAACAGTTACAGGTCATAAACTTAACGGCAATCAAATAAAATCCCTGCCGGAAGAACTTAACAAACTTCATGCCGAAACATTCAAGAAAGTTGAAACGAAAAATCAGCCGATGCGACAAAGCTTTAATAATCAAGAGCTTTTGACTAAGGCCTTTGAATCAAAACACGGCCATAAGATTAGGCTCTTATTTAATGGTGACACTTCGGATTATTCTTCACCTTCTGAAGCAGATCAAGCGTTATGTAACTACTTAGCCTTTTGGTTTGATAACAACTATGCAGCTATTGATCAAGTGTTTCGCAGCTCTGGCTTAATGCGTGAGAAGTGGAATGAGAAGCACCATGCGGACGGGCGGACTTATGGTCAGGCAACCATCGGAAAAGCGATAAGCGCAACTAACGAAACATATCAATCAAGGGCACCGAAAGAACCGAAGCAAGAGGAGAAAATCCTTGTAATCAATAAATTTTCCCCCCGGCCATGGGTGGTTAAACTTCGCACCAAGTTCAATTTACGTTCTGATTTCCAAAAGCGGCTCTGGATTTATAATACTCAACTGGATCTCTGGAAAGAAAATGCCGAAACGATTTTAGAGGCTGAGCTTCGTAAAAACCTTTTAGGTGATGAACTCCTAAAACAACACTATGTCGCAGAAATTCTCGCAGATGTTAAAAGCTTGTCATTTTCTCAAACTGAGAATCTTGAACCCCCACCGCACCTAATACCATTTAAGAATATTATTTATAATATAAAAACAGATGAAGAGTTGAAATATAGCCCGGAATATTTTTTCACTTCTAAACTAAATGTAAATTATAACCGGGAAGCAATCTGCCCTTTTATTGACAGTACATTCTCACAGTTGGTTCCTGAGCCAGACCATCTTTTTGAACTAACTGCTTACTGCTTATATCGAGCCTACCCTTACCAGAAATGGTTCTTTCTTTATGGTTCAGGTGGAAACGGAAAGACTGTCTATACTATGATTTTGGAATCACTTTTAGGAAAAGAAAATATTCGATCTATCACAGCGGATCAGTTTGTTGATAACCGCTTTGCAGTGGCCGATCTTCATGGGAAGTTTGCGAACCTTGCAGGGGAAATGTCTTATAATACTCTGGAAAAGACCGCTATTCTCAAACAGCTTGTGGGTGGGGATTTACTACGTGCAGAACGTAAATACAAAGAGCCTTTCTATTTTAACAACTATGCGAAGCTGATTTTTAACACTAATTCACTGCCGAAAACTACCGACAAGACCAGAGCCTTTTATCGCAGGCTATACCTGATTGAATTTCCGAATCGTTTTGAAGGCTCAGACAAGGAAGATAAGCTGCTTTTTCAAAAAATTACACAAAACGAGCTTGAAGGTTTGGCGATTAAGAGCCTGGGGTTTCTTTTGAACCTGTATGACAGGGGTTTTTTTTTCACAAATGATAGGGGGGTGGATGATTTGACGAAAGAATATGAACAACTAACAAACCCTCTTATCACCTTTTTAGCAGAAACAACCGAACAAGATGCTACCGGAACTATTCCTAAATGGCAGCTAAGAGATTTATTTGTTCAATGGTTGTCTGATAAAAGCTTCCGAATATGGAATGACACACAAATAGGTAAGGAAATGAAGACCTTAGGTTATGATGATGGAAGACAAAATTTTGATGGAAGTACTCAAAGATGCTGGTTCGGTATAAGGTGGTTTTCCACAATAGGGGGATAAGTGCTTGATATAATTAACGATGACATAGTTGACATAGTTGACAGGGTATATACAACAATCTCTCTGAGTGTAGAAAGTTGTTGGGAAATGGGTGTCAACCCTGTCAACCCTGTCACTCTCTTGTGGGAAATAATGGTGTAAAAATGGAAATAGTTAATAATCTTAATATGTTAATCGACAACTGAAAGACTAAAACAGGCAAATGCTTAACATAAAGTAAATTAAGACGGAAAAGGAGTTAACGGAGAGTATGAAAAATCTAATAAATGACGATGAAAAGTTTGTAGCACTACTGGATGAAGGAAAGACAGGAAAGGAAGTTGCGGCGTTTTTCAATGTTTCCCCTTCGGCAGTAAGTCAGAGGTTGAAGAAGTTGAAGTTACAGGCGCAGTCAGATGCGGTTTTGACACCATTGAGTAAAGAGAAGCAGGCTTTTGTTATCGAGAGAGCTTCGGGCAAGAATAACCTTGAGGCTGCCCGTGTAGCGTTTCCGAACTGTACCACGAAAGAGTCTTTAAAGGTGATGGGGAGCCGATGCAATGCCGATCCAGATGTTACCATTGCCTTGAGTACTTTAATGGCACAAGAGGGCATCCCGCGCCGCAAACGGATAGGGCGATTGAAGGATATGATTATGAGTCCGGATATGACAGCGGTTGGTAAAGGGCTTGATATGAGTTGGAAACTTGACGGCGCATACGCACCGGAAGAAATTCATATTGTTCCCTATGATCCGGTGGCTATGAGAGAAAGGTTTGCCGAACTCAAAGCCTTGATGCAAGAAGCGATTGAAATGGAAAAAAACACGATTGAAGTCAAAACCACAAACGAATGAAAGGAGAATTGAAAAAATGGATATTCACGATTTACTAAATGGCAAAGAATTGAACAGGGAAAACATCCGAGAATTAGAGCGAAGCCGAAAGCGAGACCCATTGAAGGGTGTGGAGGATGCCGAGTTCTTTTCGGCAACATCAGATGCATTGAAGGAACTCGACAAGCAAGATGACTTGCTAAATGTTTCAATCTTAAAAGAGGATAGTTTTGCTTTGAACATGGCGGCGGATGACGTGCTTGACTTCGATTTCATTGTGAGGGCGAAGCAAAACCCCAAATATCTTGATCCAAATCATAGGGATTATCTGTATGTAAGAGCGGTTGATGCAGCAGTAAAAGAACTGGGCGCAAAGAGAGATGCGGCTTTAAAGCTTCAGTCGGATAGGTAAAAACAGATTTATTAACCCTTAACAGAAGGAGAACCGAAAAATGACACAAGCAGACAAGAGCAAAGTTTTTTCATGGCCGGAAACAGGCCCTTTCCAACCTGATCCTAAAAAGTTTCAGGGCAAAGAGAGTGCAGGTTTTTCGCAAGTTATCATTCCAGGCGAAAAAATAATGCCACAGACAGTCGATCCCCAGATAAAAAGATCAGGCGATCAGTAACCGGAACGGGGCAAGTCAACACGACAAGCCCCAAAAAAACGAGGTAAACAATGGACAAACGACCAGCACCACAAAAAATCTTTGCAAGAGATCGGGATTCTCTTAAGGGCAAGCTGTCTATCCTATTGAGAGAAGAACGGATGTATTTGACTTCCTTGGAATCTGAGCGGGAGCTTGTAGAATCTGAGGAACAGCATTTAAACATCAAGCAATACTTTTTAGAAGTTGCGGAATCTCAACAATATATATCACTTTTAGAAAATCGTATAAAAGAAATGGAGAAAAAATAATGAAGACGGCTGAAGAACTAAGAAAAATGATGAAGGACAAACGCTATTCGGGTTCCAATAATGAACGTGATGCGTCATTTATAAAAGAGGTTGAAGATGGTTTTGTGGCCTTAAATCCATTAAGAGAAGTCCACCCAGAAAGGGTTTCTGAAGCAATTACGTCGGAATATGAAGCCCGGAGAGAACAACTTTCTATTTGTGGGGCGGCCATAACTGAAGCTAAGTCTCAAGTCAACCTGCTTGAATCACAAATTGACAAAATCGAACAGGGCGGGGATCTGAAAAAGATTCGCAAACACTTGTTATTATTGGAAGAAACGGGCTTATACCTCAATATATTGGAGGGTCGTAAGAACGTTATTGGAAAGCTATCGGCTGAAGCAAACGAGCGATACAGACAGGCGGTCGAAGTGACACATCCTTGTTTTGGCTGCAAATGTTTTGTAAATCAGAATCAGAAACCGAGCTGTATTTTCAAAGAGGGCAAACCCGCCGTGCCTACGTCACAAATAGATCAATGCCCTGATCCCGCCGGACAAATGCTTGATAAGGGTAGGCCAATTATAGGCAGAGGGCGAAACCTTCCCTCTCACGGCGAAGGATGAAGATGAAAATCACCTTAACCAACAATCTGACAATTTCCGGGGCACCGGAAGCCTTACTACGAAAAATCAGGGGAATCTTGACCATAGAGAATCCGGTTTTTCTTGATAATAAAAAAATGGGCAGGTGGAATGGGAACACACCTGCTCACTTGAAGTTTTATGAGAAAACAGACAACGGCGGCCTTGTCATTCCCAGAGGTTTTACGAAGCAATTAATAACAATGGCACACGAACTCGACCTACCATATCAGCTTGAAGATAATAGGCGGACATTGCCTGTAATAGACTTCACCTTTCACGGCAAGTTAAGACCGTTTCAAGAGAAGGCAGTTACAGGCATATTGTCACGTGACTTTGGGACATTATCAGCGGCAACTGGATCGGGTAAAACCGTTATAGCCTTATATATGATAGCAAAGCGCAAACAACCGGCATTGATTGTGGTTCACACTAAGGAGCTTTTGAACCAGTGGATTGATCGGATTGAAACCTTCTTAAAAATACCAAAAGATGAAATTGGCATTATAGGCAATGGCAAGCATACCATTGGCGCAAAAATAACCGTGGCACTGGTTCAGTCACTTTATAAATGTGCTGAGGAAGTTTCACAGCATATAGGGCATCTTATTATAGATGAATGCCACCGGGCGCCTTCCAGAACATTCACCGAAGCAGTGACGGCTTTTGATAGTAAATACATGCTTGGATTGAGCGCAACACCCTGGCGGAGAGACGGACTTTCTAAGCTGATATATTGGCATATTGGCGATGTTTCCCATGAGGTCGATAAAACAGGTTTGATTGAGAACGGAGACATCTTACAGGCTGATATTGTTATCAGAGAAACAAACTTCACAACCTGCCTTGATCCATCAAACGAGTATTCAAAAATGCTTTCAGAGCTTACACAAGACACAGAAAGAAACCATTTAATAACTTCAGGTGTAGCCAAAGAAGCAAAGAACGGCGGGGGAATATGTTTGGTGCTGTCAGACAGAAAAGCGCACTGTAAAGCCTTACAGCAAGTCTTGACGGATGATTATAATGTTTCTTCAGTATTACTAACCGGAGATATACCTGCAAAACAAAGACAGGATATTGTCAACCGTTTAAACAAAGGCCGAATCAAGGTGCTTATAGCCACAGGACAGCTTATTGGAGAGGGCTTTGATCTGCCTGAAATGCAAACCTTGTTCTTGACCACACCTATCAGCTTTGACGGCAGGGTTCTTCAATATTTAGGCAGGGTATTAAGACCATCACCCGGTAAGAAAAATGCAAAAGTATATGACTATGCAGACGTGAACGTCGGCGTCTTAAAGGCGGCGGCAAACTCACGGCAAATGGTTTATAAAAAACAAAGATGAAAATGCAAAGGGCAAAAATATCAAAACGTCTTTACTCCATACCGGAGGCGGCGATCTATCTTGGACGAAGTGTCTGGGGAATCCGTGAAATGGTATGGGCGAATAAACTGCCTTGCATTAAGGATGGAAGAAGGGTTTTGCTTGATATTCAAGACATGAATAAATGGATAGAACAAAATAAAACTAATTTTTCTTATTAAACCCCTTGACAAACATAATCCAATGGTTTATAATACAAAATATGAAACCGATTAACTTAAAAAAATGGAGGTTAAAAAACGATTGGAGTCAAGAACAGTTGGCGTCTGCACTGGGTGTTACGATTCAGGCAGTGTCAAGATGGGAACGGGGAACCAGGAAAATTCCTTCTTTTCTTTTTTTAGCACTTGATCAATTGGAAAGTAAGGGGGATGACCTGAAACCTAAAACCAAACGCAAAAGGTTAAGTGGGGGGGAAAAATGGGAATGATCTATAAGAGGGGGGCGGTTTACTGGATAAAGTATTATCGCAACGGAAAACCTTACAGAGAAAGCACAAAGTCAAGCAAGGAAACGGAGGCAAAGCATCTTTTGAAGCGGCGTGAAGGTGAAATCGCACAAGGAAAGATTCCGGGGGTTGTATTTGACAAGGTGAGATTCAAGGACCTGGTAGAAGGATTCCTTGCCGATTATCGGATCAACGAAAAGAAATCCCTTGTGAGAGCAGAAAGAAGCGTCAAACATCTTAACAAGGCATTCGATGGAATGAGAGTAACGAACATAAACAGCCCTGCAATCAACCGCTATATAGAAAAGAGGCTAGAGGAAGGGGCTGCAAATGCAACAATAAACAGGGAGCTTGCCGCATTAAAAAGGATTTTCAATCTTGCCGCAAGACAGACACCACCGAAAATCGACAAGGTGCCTTATATATCTATGCTCAAGGAAAGCAATGTCCGTAAGGGTTTCTTTGAACACAGTGATTTCTTGGCTTTACGGGAGGCCTTGCCGGATTATCTCAAGGGCTTTGTCACCTTTGCCTATAAAACCGGATGGAGGGTGTCAGAAATCAAAGGGCTTACTTGGTCACAGGTTGATCTTGTGAACGGGATTGTTCGACTTGAGACGGGGGAAACTAAGAACGATGAAGGGCGGACAGTCTATCTTGATGAAGAATTACAAGAGGTTTTTCAAAAGCAAGCGGAATATCAAAAAGGAAGAAAGACTATCCTTCCTTGGGTGTTTACCACAAACACGAGCGATAGTGTGCTGAAGGATTTCCGGGGAGCATGGACAACGGCTTGCGAAACGGCTGAGATCGGCAAACGGATATTCCATGATTTTCGCAGGACAGCAATCAGGAACATGGTCAGGGCCGGAATCCCTGAAAGGGTTGCAATGATGATTTCAGGCCATAAGACCAGATCAGTTTTTGACCGATACAACATTGTCAGTGATACCGATTTAAGGCTTGCTTCACAGAAAACGGAAACCTACCTTCAGGCACAAACGGGCACAATTTCGGGCACAGTCACCAAAATTGAAAATAAAAGGGGTCAAGCCGTCAATGCCTAACCCCTTATATATATTCAGTTTTTGGTGCCGGAGGTCGGAATCGAACCGACACGAACTTAAAGCTCGGAGGATTTTGAGTCCTCTGCGTCTACCAATTTCACCACTCCGGCACTAATTAATTTTTAAGTAAAATGGAGATGAATGTCAATAGAATTGCGCTAACTTAAAACTGCAAAAATATCCTTTGCAGCAATTGCTCCGTGCCTCAAAATCGTTGGCTGATTACCGGTAGCGTCGATTACGGTTGATCCAATGCCGCCCTCCAGCGATCCGGCATCAAGTATAAGATCAATTTCATCTGAAATCAGCGGATCAAGATCCGATATTCGCGAGCACCCGGCATGGCCTGAAAAGTTGGCGCTTGTTCCTGTTATCGGGTTGTCCAGCGCGTTTACCAGAGCACAGGCGGCTGTATGTACAGGTATGCGCACGCCGATCGTGCCGGTGCCTGCTGTTAAATTTTCCGGCAGCCCCTCTTTTGCTTTAAATACAATAGTTATTTTTCCGGGCCAAAACCTGTCCATGATAATTGAGGCATAAGATGGGATATGTTGTACAAGACTGTATAAGGCTTCCTGATTTTTTACCAGCACGGAAAGGGGTTTATTATGAGGACGATTCTTTATTTTGAAAACCCTGTCGATTGCATCCACATTAAAGGCGTCCGCCCCAAGCCCATAAATAAAGCTTGTGGGAAATATTACGACTCCGCCTTTTTCCATGGCACACGCCGCCTCAACGATTAAAGCATGCTCAGGATTGACCGGATCTATCCTTCTTATCTTATCAAACACCTGACACTTAACACGTTTCATAACATATTAAGCTTGTTTGCTTTTTGGTCAACCTGAATTGCCATTTCCGTTTTGAAACCATCCAGTATTTTTGCAAGTTCAGGATCAGAAACAGCAAGTATCTGGGCGGCAAGTATGCCTGCGTTTGTTGCCCCTGGTTTGCCGATTGAAACCGTGGCAACAGGAATGCCCGGAGGCATTTGCACGGTGGAAAGGAGTGCATCAAGACCTTTCAAGGCAGAAGAATCTATCGGAACCCCTATGACCGGAATGGTAGTATGCGCGGCAATTACTCCTGCAAGATGGGCTGCGTGTCCTGCGCCGGCGATGATAACCTTTATCCCTTGTTTTTGGGCGGAAGATGCAAATTCAGTTGCCCTTTGGGGGCTCCTGTGGGCAGATGCTACGGTCATTTTATACGGGATGCCGAATTTTTTCAAAATTGCGATTGTTTCTTCCATAACAGCATAATCTGAATCGCTTCCCATGACAATCCCTACTCTTGGGGGTTGTTTTAGCCTTTCAACAGCCTTTTGCCCTATATCCTTGCGATAATATACATTGTCCCACGATATTTTCGAGACAGCCCTGTATGCTTTTGATATTGCATTTGTTACAGAATCTCCAAGGGCTGTAACTCCCAGGACGCGTCCGCCGCTTGAAACAACTGTTTTGTCCTTTGCAGCGGTGCCGGCATGAAAAACAACAACATCTTTCATCCGGCTAACATTTTTCAGGCCTGTAATCGGCATTCCTTTTTTATATGACCCGGGATATCCGCCGGATGCCATGACAACGCATACAGATGCTCTGTCGTCGATTTCCAGCCTGCATTTATCCAGCCCTCCTTGAATTGTAGCCTCCATTATCGGAATTATGTCGTTTTTTATGCGGATTAACAGGGGCTGAGTCTCAGGATCTCCAAAGCGCGCATTAAATTCAAGAACCTTAATCTGATCTTTATCAATCATGAGACCGGCATACAGGACCCCTTTGTATGGACGACCTTCGGCTTCCATAGCACGAACCGTAGGGATCATAATGTCTTCCATAATTTTCCTGCTCATATACTTATCTACTATCGGAGCCGGAGAATATGCCCCCATGCCTCCTGTATTCGGCCCTTTGTCGTTTTCATATATTGCTTTGTGATCCTGGGAAGAGGGGAGAGGAAGCACGGTTTTGCCGTCGGTAAAGGCGATAAAAGAGGCCTCTTCGCCGAACAGGCATTCTTCAATCACCACCTTGTTTCCCGCATCGCCAAAATCTTTCTTTATCATTATTTTTTTTAGAGCGTTAAGTGCCTCGCTGACTGTCGCGCATACAATCACGCCCTTGCCTGCGGCAAGCCCGTCAGCCTTTACAACAACAGGGGCGCCCATTTCCCGTAAATAGGTTTCAGCTTTTTTATAACTGGTAAATGTCCGGCCGACAGCGGTCGGGATCTTGTATTTATTCATCAGGTTTTTTGCAAAGGATTTGCTGGATTCTATTTTAGCTGCTTTTTTTGTCGCTCCGAAAATATTCAAGCCTTGTGTTTCAAAAACATCAACTATCCCAGCCGACAGCGGCCCTTCCGGGCCGACGACTGTGAGATCAATTTTTTTATCTTTTGCAAATAAAACAAGATTATCTATATCTTCTGCGCTGATCGGCACGCAGGTTGCCATGTCGGCAATTCCCGCATTTCCTGGCGCGCAATATATTTTTTTTACTTTCGGACTTTGAGCAATTTTCCAGACAAAGGCATGTTCTCTGCCGCCGCTGCCGATCACTAAAACTTTCATAATACCCCCACAAAAAACTTTTACCACAGAGATCAATGTCATTAACTTAGGCAGTTTTATTATTAGTCACCACGAAGAACACGAAGGATTTTTTCTTTGTCTTCGCTCACTTCGTGCTCTTCGTGGTGAAAATAAAAACTAAGCGTATTTAAGCAGTTGCGAGTTTTTCCAGCAAATCCTGTTTTATCTGATCTAGTTCCTGCCTGTCTATACTTGCCCCTTTAACGCCGCCGTTTAAAGCAATTTCCGAAAGATAATATTTATTGGTATCGGCTATCATCAGATCTATGTGCGCGTAAGGAAATTTACCGCGTTTCATGACGGCGCGGCTGAATTCCTCTTTTTCTATATCCAGATCATAAGGAGAGCTTTTGCCTCCTGCTGCTATATTCATCCTGAAATTATTCGGATTATATCTGGTATATGCCTCAACATAATTGCCTGCAATGATTATCCGCACATCTATATAATTTTTCAGAAACGGCTGCAATACAAAGGGATATGAAGTCTCCGACATGGCTGTGCAACTATAAAGGTTTTCAATTGTTTCCCATCTACTGACTCCAACACCGCAGTGCAGATGATCCCGCTTGGTTACAACAACGCTGATATTATTTTTATTGTATTGGTTTATCGATTCAATCAGGTCCATTCGTCGCTTGATAACGCATGTATGAGGTAGCATCCATTTCTTAAAAACAAGTGCCTGGGCGACTTTGGAGCTGTTTAAGGTTTGTGCAAGAGGGGAGGGGAAGCAGCGCACACCTCTTTCAATTAAATCGATAAGCATATATGGTTTCAGGTGGTTTGATGATATAATTCCCATGATAACATCGTTGCTGCAAAGTTCATGATATTGTCGCTTTAATTCGCTATTTTTTCTGATTATCATGAGGATGTCTGCTCTTTTTATGTCTTTCGATGCCAAGCTCTATCAAGTTATCGAGAAGCCGGTCAAAACTAATTCCCGCTGTTTTCGCGGCCAACGGGAAAAGGCTTGTTTCAGTCATGCCCGGGATGGTGTTGGTCTCAAGAACATATATATCTTTGTTGTCGAGGATCATATCGGTTCGGCTGTATCCTTTGCAGCCAAGTGCCAGGTGGGCTGTTTTTGCATATGTTTTAGCCTTCTCGGCCAGATTGTCATCAATACGGGCAGGGCAGATTTCTTGAGTTATGCCGGCAGTATATTTTGCATGAAAATCAAAAAAATCATGTTCTTTATCAGGTATGATTTCAACAATAGGGAAAACCTCCGGCTTATCATTGCCGATAACAGCGCCTGTAAGTTCAATGCCTTTTATATATGTTTCGATAAGGACCGCGTCGTCAAAAGCAAAAGCAATATCAACGGCGTTTTTAAGTGAATCTATTGATTTGACCATGGACATTCCAATGCTTGAACCGCCGCTGACCGGTTTGATTACCAGGGGCAGGCCCAGCTGATCAACATATTTTTCAGGATTAATTTTATCGCTTCGCCTGATTGCGATATATGGCGGGACAGGGATGTTGGATTGTTCATAGAGCTTTTTTGAAACAAGCTTGTTCATTGCAACAGCGCTTCCAAGAACTCCTGATCCCTGATATGGAATATCAAGAAGATCGAGAAGTCCCTGAATTGTGCCGTCTTCGCCAAAAAGCCCATGTAATATTATAAGAGCAAGATCGATTTTAGATGCATCTGCCATCAAACGCTCAAGGTCTGTTTTTGGATCATATCTTATTACAATGTATTTTTCCTTGTCCAGAGCCTCATAAACATGGTCCCCTCCGCAAAGCGAAACCTTGCGCTCAGAAGAAATACCTCCGGAAAGAAGAGCAATTGTTAGTTTTTTCATATCACGAATTGAGTGAGTCAAAGGATTTGAAGATCTGCTGTTTAGCTATATTATATTCATCCCGACTAATCAGGTTGTTTTCAAGCAGGTTGGCAAGTTCTGTGAGTTGTCTGATACGCATAGAGCTTGAGTCCTCCAGTTGCAAGAATTGTTTTGATTGATCATTACCCAATGTCGGCATGTTGCCCGGCCTACCTATTTTAAAAGATGCCAACCCTCCTAAAACACTTACTTCAACCGGTCTTCCGCTAAACATCGGGGAACTCAGGGTTTCTTTAAGAGTCTTCCCTTCCTCTTTCATGCGCCTGTAAATATAATATACGGCTGCAATTATTATTACGGCGCCGCCTATAAGAATCCATAGCATATAATTAATGATGCCACGGAAAAAAATAACCATAAGTCCAACGCTCGCAAGCAAAACAACATGAAGCACGAGAATAAAACAGGCCAGCATGATCCATTTAAAAGGGCTGTCCGCATCTTCTTTTTTCTTAAACAGCATCTGTTATTTATAAAGCTTGTTTTGCGGTTTAATACGTTCTGGATGCCGGATCAATTCCGGCATGACGATTTCGACTTTTTACAAATTTATTAACTATAATATACTTGGTATTATATTATCAAGCTCAAAAAGGGCTGATAATAAAAAAGGCTCCTCTTTTAAGAGAAGCCTTTTTAAAGTAAAGATGGTGGCGATGCAGGGAGTTGAACCCCGGACACTACGGATATGAGCCGTATGCTCTAACCAACTGAGCTACATCGCCGGATTTTTTAAAAAAAGATTTTAGTAGCAGTTCATATTCATATAGTCAAGAAGTAATCGGTTCAACCCTTATTTTGTGCAGGAGAGGACCCCGCAACTTCAACCGTGTACTCTTTTATATTGTCTTCAATATTTGCAAACACTATCATAAACTGGAGCACTTCGCCCGGCTTAATATTTACATTTGATTTATTATCGCCCGAAAGGTTTAAGAGCCTTTTGTTTATTGAATTCATATCCATAGTTGACAGGTCCTCGTCAGACAGCACATTGCCGCAGCAAACAGTTGCTGTTTTTGAAAGAGCTCTTTCTTCGTCATAGAGTTTTCCTGTTACTCTAATAAAACTGCGTGCTCCGGAATATCCATTTTTAACCTTGCCTGATATAATAAAAAGTTCTCCGGACTCAGGGTTGTCGATGGATTTATCGGCGATATCAAAAGCAATTATTTTCAGGTCGCCGACCTCATCCTGAACAGCGGGTTCAACAAGATCGCTGATAAAAGGGATTTTGATATTCATGCTATTTAGCGCCATATAGGTGCCATAGGCCCCTGCTGTCAAAAGCGCTATGATCAACGCAACCAGTACCGGAGTGCTGATACGTTTTTTCTCAGCAGGCGTTGTTTCCTGTTCGGTTGTTATTGAGGCTTCTTCTGTTTCAACATCAGCCTCCTTTGGTTTTTCAACCTCTTCTTTTTCCATTTGATCGGCCTGAGGCTCTAAATTTACAGTTTCTGCGACCTCTTTATCAGCCTCCTTTGGTTTTTCAACCTCTTCTTTTTCCATTTGATCGGCCTGAAGCTCTAAATCTACAGTTTCTGCGACCTCCTTTTTAATTTCTTCCTTATCAACATCCGCAAGTTCAAGTTCCTGCTCAGGCTCCTTGAGCTCTTCTTTAACTAAAGGTTCCGCATCCAGCTCAAATTCAATCTCTTCAGGCTCTTCTTTTACCTTGGTTTCAGTTTCCGGCGTTTCTTCTATATCAAACATATAAAGTTCCTCTTCCTCGGTTTCGAAAGCTGGCTCTGCTTCTTCTTCTGTTTCAGATCCAACCATTTCTTCAGCCGGCCCGGCAACTCTTTCCATCTCAGTCGGCGGATAGGCCAGGAAAATATTCCGGCATTTTGAGCACCGGACTTTGGAACCCGACTGTTTTAAAAGATTTTCATCTAAATTAAACTTTGTATTGCATTTTTCACAGGTTATAATCATGGCATGCTCCACTATCTATAGTTTTAAGTGGTAAATATCCGCTAAGTGCCTGAAGTTTTCATTATAATCAATTCCATATCCAACAATGAATCCTTCTTTTAATACATGACCAACGTAATCAACTTTAATATTTACCTCACGCCGCTCATGTTTATCAAGCAGAGAACAGATTTTTACAGACTTTGGGCCAAAAGATTTCAAGTAATCAACAAGATAGGTTAAGGTCAAACCTGTATCTACAATATCTTCGATTATCAGCACATCCTTATTTTTTATATCAAGCTCTATTTCTTTGGTCAAACGGATGTTGCCTGATGAAGAGGTGCCGGAACCATAGCTGGATACACGAACAAAATCGATCTTAACAGGAATAGTAAGACGGCGCATTAGATCGGATAAAAAAACAAAGGCTCCCTTTAAAACGCCGATAAGAACAGGCTCGCTATTTTTATAGTCAGATGAAATTCTGCACGCGAGGTCATCTACTATTTTTTCAATACTATTTTTTTTAAGAACAGGAATTAGTTCATACATATGCTTTTTTACCTAACAGTTCGGACACTAAGGCACAAAGCCACAAAGGATGGATATGATAGATAAATTGGGGAATTGCGAATTGAGGAATTAAAACAAATAGAATACCTTCAATTCCTAAATTCCCAAATTATAAATTTTAAGAAAATTATATTATAATCTTAGTGTCTTTGTGGCTGAACCATTGCAAATTTTCATAAAACTACATTGGCCAGGTAGCCATGTCAATAAATTTAGTTTGCTACAAACCAGCCTTTTCTAATTGTTTAATCAGCGATTTTTGATTATCACTGAGACTTTTCGGCAGATAGATATTGATAATTACAAAAAGATCCCCTTTTTCTCGGGTTTGCATATTTGGGAGCCCGTAGCCGGAGAGTCTCATTTTAGTTTTATGCTTTGTTCCGGCAGGTATTTTCAAATTTAACTCTTTTCCTTCAACAGTCGGAACAGATACGCTGGTTCCAAGAAGGGCTTCGCTTAATTTTATTTCACTGTTTATATAAAGGTTATATCCTTTTATGCTGTAAACCGGATCGCCAAGCACTTTGGATTGAATGTACAGATCCCCGGGAGGTCCTCCATATGGGCTTTGCTGACCTTTTCCTGCAAGGCGAAGTTTTTTTCCTGAAATCATTCCTTTTGGAATTTTTACTGTTATATTTTCACTGTGACCATTATGCTGCAATTTTACAGTCTTGTTTGTTCCGGTTGCCACCTCCTGTATTGTAAGATGTAATTCATATAGCAGGTCAGATCCTTTGATTTGAGCTTGCCGGCCTCTTGCACGCGTGCCAAAAGGGGAATTATTTTCAAATGCAAAGCGCATGTCGCCCTGCTTGCCGGTGGAGAAGCTTGCGCCGCCCATGCCGAACTCTCTTAGAATATCTGAAAAATTAAAACCTTTAAATATGTCTTCCTGTGAATAGCGCTGCTGGAATCCGGTTGAGCCGAACGTGTCATATTGGCTGCGTTTTTTCTTGTCGCTAAGAACAGCATAAGCCTCACTTATTTTCTTAAACTTTTCTTCATCTGCTTTATCTCCTTTAGTATGATCAGGATGATACTTCATGGCAAGCTTCCGATAAGCCTTTTTGATTTCCCCATCAGAAGCATCTTTGCTTATGCCAAGCATTTTATAATAATCGGTTGCAGACATTTATATTTCCTTATTAAATTTAATTAGTTGTAATGTTTTATCCTTATATTTCTCTGTGATCTCTGTGTGCTCCGTGGTGAAAATAGTTGGTTTTTCCTGGTTTAAAGTGTCAACTTTTAGTATTCAGCCTTTTTTCTGAAACTTTAATGCCGATCATCAGCGCAGAAAGCGCTGCAGGTGTGATCCCTTCTATGCGGGATGCCTGGCCGAGTGAAGACGGCTTTATAGAGGAAAGCTTTTCTTTCAGTTCATTTGAAAGGCCGTACACTGCGGAAAAATTAAAATCTTCCGGTAGTTTCATGTATTCCATATTTTTGAATTTTTTGATTTCACTCAATTGCCTTTTAATATAACCTTCGTATTTAATTTCTATCTCCACCTGCCTGGCAACCCTTTTACTTATATAGTCAGGGCTTGGGGCCAATGTTTCAACGCCACGATAGTCAATCTCCGATCTTTTAAGGATCTGATCAAGATATATACCGCTGCTTAATGGCATTGTCCCCCTGTTTTGCAGGTAATCGTTTGTTTCTTTTGCCGGCTTAATAAGTGTCTTTTTTATTCTCTTTATCTCTTTATTGATCTGTTTTTTTCGTTCCTTAACATCATGAAGCATGTCATTATTAATAAGACCCAGCTCATACCCTGTTTCCGTTAACCTTAAGTCAGCATTATCTTCACGCAGCATAAGCCTGTATTCCGCCCTTGAAGTAAACATGCGATAAGGTTCACGTGTTCCTCTGGTGACAAGATCGTCGATCATAACACCCATATAGGCCTGCGACCTGTCAAGAATAAAGGGAGGTCTTGCCTGAGCCTTGCACGCCGCGTTAATGCCGGCCCATAGACCCTGGGCCGCAGCCTCTTCATAGCCCGATGTCCCGTTGATCTGGCCGGCCAGAAACAGCCCTGCAATCGGCCTGGTCTCAAGTGTGGGCTTAAGCTGTAAAGGGTCGACATAATCGTATTCTATGGCATATGCCGGACGCATTATTTCAGCCTGTTCCAGCCCTTTTACGGATCTGACAAGGCGCACCTGAATTTCAATTGGGAGGCTGTTCCCAAGGCCGCTGGCATAAATTTCATCAGTGTCAAGACCTTCAGGCTCAAGGATAACCTGGTGCCTGTCTTTATCCGGGAATCTCACTATCTTATCTTCAAAAGAAGGGCAGTACCTCGCGGAGACTCCTTTTATGATCCCACTGTAAAGAGCGGATTGTTTTAGATTGTCTTGCACGATCTTGTGACTGTTTGGATTTGTATGTCCGATATAACTCGGGAGTTGCGGCATAATAATTTTTTGGGTGAAAAACGAAAACGGAGTGGGGGAGAGCTCTGGGTCCTGCTTTGTAAACATCGAAAAATCAATGCTGGTTTTCCTGAGCCTGGGAGGGGTGCCGGTTTTCATCCTTCCAAGTTTAAACCCAAGAGCATTGAGATGTGAGGGAAGGCCATAAGAGGCAAACTCCCCGGCTCTTCCGGCCTTGATTGAATTAAATCCTATATGTATTAAACCTTTTAAAAATGTTCCTGTGGCCAGAACAACCGTTTCAGACTGATATCCGAATCCTGTATTATCCTCAACACCGGCGATTTTGCCATTCTCCACAACAAGCTTTTCAACCATTGCCTGCTTGAGTTCCAGACCGGGCTGCCTTTCAATTACAGCCTTCATGGTCATATGATAGCGCATTTTATCATTCTGTGTCCTGGTCGAATGCACTGCCGGCCCTTTTTTTGTATTCAGCGTTCTATACTGTATCGCGGTTTTGTCTGCTGTTTTTGCCATTTCTCCGCCAAGGGCATCTATCTCTTTTACAAGCTGCCCCTTTGCCATGCCTCCTATTGACGGGCTGCACGGCATTGCGGCAACCTTATCAAGATCGATAGCCATGATAAGAACACTGCATCCCATTCTTGCTGCCGCAAGAGCGGCCTCACATCCGGCATGACCTGCGCCTACAACGATAACATCATATTTTGTGCTGTAAAAAGCCATATAACGATTTTTCGCTTTCCTTTTTTTGAGTAATATATATTATAATGATCTCGTAAAAAGTCAAAAAAACTGCTTTTTACAAAATGTGTTAAATTTTAAGTGTTAAGTGTTAGGTGGTAAGTTAAAGCAATTTTATGTTTAATTTCTTAACACCTAACACCCGATAATTTTATAATCATATAATCGCTTTATGGGTCAGGTCAAGCAGTGAATTGATTGTTATGAGTGAGAGATATTACGATTTTAACCACTATCTCAGAAGTATCTTTGGTTGCAGGGTGCAAAAAATAACCATTGACGCTGGGCTCTCCTGCCCGAACAGGGATGGTACAATTTCAAGAAAAGGGTGCATATATTGCAATCCCAGTGGTTCGGGAACCGGTGCTCATGCAAAAGGGCTTTCAGTTACCGAGCAGATAATAAATGGAAAAAAAAGGCTTTCTGCGAAATACAAGGCAAAAAAATTCATAGCCTATTTTCAGTCGTTTTCAAATACATATGCGCCTTTTGACAGGCTGAAAAGCCTTTATGAAGAGGCTGTGGCAATAGATGACGTAGTCGGCCTTTCAATCGGGACAAGGCCTGATTGTGTGGATGAACCGATTTTGAATCTTCTTCAGGGTTATGCAAAACATTACCATGTCTGGATCGAATACGGCCTGCAGTCAGTACACGACAGCACGCTTGCCTTTATAAATCGCGGGCATGATTTTCAATGCTTTAAAAAAGCGGTAGAGGCAACTGAAAACAGGGGTATAAAGATATGCACACATGTAATTTTAGGCCTTCCCAATGAAGAAAGGGGCCACATGCTTGAAACAGCAAAAAAGATTGCAACCATGGGGATAGACGGAATAAAGCTCCACCTTCTCTATGTTGTCAAGGGAACAGATCTTGAAAATCTGTACCTGCGGGGTAAATACAGGTGTCTTGGAGAGCAGGAATATGTCGAGCTGGTTTGTGATTTTCTGGAACTTATTCCGCATAATATGGTAATTCAGCGTCTTACCGGAGATCCTCATCCTGAAGAGCTTGTTGCACCGGCATGGTCATTAAAAAAGAGGGAAACACTTGCTTTAATAACGGAAACTCTTGAAAAAAGGGATTCATGGCAGGGAAAAAGGAATTAAGGGATTTATAAATTTTAAGAAAGGATAAATAAAGCACATGGAAAGAACATTGTCTATTATCAAACCCGATGGAGTAGCTCGCGGCATTATCGGTGAAGTGATTAAGCGATTTGAAGATAATAAGCTGAAAATCGTTGCCATGAAGATGATTTATATGACCAAGGCGCAGGCGCAAGGCTTTTATGCGGTCCATAAAGAACGGCCGTTCTTTGACAGCCTTACGGACTTTATGTCATCAGGCCCTGTTGTTGTATTGATTTTAGAGGGTGAAAATGCAATTGCAAAGTACCGTGAATTAATGGGAGCTACTAATTGTAAGGAGGCTGCAGAAGGAACTATCCGGAGAGATTTCGCTACAAACATCGAGGAAAACGTTGTTCACGGTTCAGATTCGCCGGGATCGGCTGACTTTGAAATCGGATATTTTTTTAACAGCTTTGAAATAATTTGTTAAATGCCGCGCAAAATTAATCTTGATAATATTGCCGTTATTCTTAATCAGCCCAGATATTCTGAAAATATCGGAGCAGCAGCTCGTGCGGTTCGAAATATGGGGATTGGACGTCTTGTCGTTGTCAATCCCCAAAACTATGATGTAGACAGGGTGCTTAAATTAGCGACCCATGTTGCATCAGATGTTGTTGCACAAATTGAAATTCATAAAAATCTTGAAGAGGCTCTTTCTTGTTACAGTTATGTTGTCGGAACTACCGCTCGCTTGGGAGGGCAGCGTCAGGCCGTAACCACACCTTCAAGGCTTGCGGAAAATCTTGTAGCTATTTCCCATGAAAACAGAGTCGCTATTCTATTCGGCCCTGAGGACAAAGGGCTGAAAAATGAGGATATCAGATACTGCCATGCACTTGTCAGTATTCCGACAGCCGAATTTTCGTCCATTAATCTGGCTCAAAGTGTAATGATAATGTGCTATGAAATCTTTATTGCAGATCTTCAGGATAATGCGCAATTTACCCCCAGGCTCGCAACCGTGCATGAGCTTGAAGGAATGTATGATCAGCTTAAAGATGTTCTTGTCAGAATAAACTATATCAACCCTGAAAATCCCGATTATTGGTTGGACAAGCTGCGTCATTTTTTAAACCGGATGCGGTTAAGGGCAAGAGAGGTAAGCATTATACGTGGAATATGCAGGCAGATAGACTGGTATGGAAGAAAACGCTTTAACCGTTAACTGGTTCAGAAGTTCAAGGGTTCAAGGTTAGAGAGCGATGAGGATTGAAGGTTTTGAAGATATTACGGCTTGGCCTCCAGCGCGAGAATTGACTTTTCTTGACATAGCAGATTAATTGGCATAAAAACGAACTCTTCTTTAACCGTGAACCGTTAAAGGGATGAACGTCGAACATCGAACGTCCAACATCGAATTTTGAATAATGATGTCGCTTTGCTCTTCAATCTGGGAAAACAGCAACTTCTGAACCCTGAACTCTTATAAGTTATTTTATTATGAGCAGAAAACTCCACATATTAAATGTCGCTTTGTCTATTACTTTGTGCATGTTTGTCTGGGCTATGCCTGAAAAATCATATGGTTCTGATCAACCGGTTGTTCACCTTTATTTTGCGGACAGGGAAAACAGGTTTTTAGTAGCTGAAGACAGAGCTGTTTTGCATTATGATGAACCGGCAGAGCTGGGCAGAATAATAATTAAAGAACTGATACAAGGCCCACAGGAAGGGCTTATGCAAACAATCCCCGCAGGAATCAACCTGAGGGCATTTTACATTACACAAGACGGGACAGCCTATGTGGATCTGACCGGAGAGATTACAGAGGAGCATCCAGGCGGAGTTAAATCGGAACTTTTAACAATATATTCAATGGTAAATTCGTTGATATTAAATATGTCTGAAATTAATGCCGTAAGAATACTTATAGGGGGAGGCGAATCACTGACTCTGGCCGGTCATATTGATTTGCGTTTGCCCTTTAAGGCCGACATGCTTTTAATAAGATGAAAAAAATAACATTTAGCTTTTTTAAAATAAATGCGCTTCAGGTATAATCAAATTTAAACCATGAAAAACTCACGAATAAGAAATCATAAAGAAAGAACTTACCATAACTATAAAGAAATAGTGGTAGCTTAACCAAAGAGTTAGGCAAAAATGGCATTTTATACCAGGTTCTTTCTTAACGATTTCTAATTCCTTCAAACAGTTTAGCGCTAATGCTTCACTGCGTGTCCTGTTTTAAATTTGAGCACACCCGAAGCTTGATTTCAGATGGTTTGTTGCATAATGCTAAAGAATCCCAAAAAAAACAGAATTCAGAGCATACGAAATATCGGTATAATAGCGCATATTGACGCAGGCAAGACAACTGTTACCGAGCGTATGCTTTACTATACCGGCAGTTCCCATAAGCTCGGCGAGGTCCATGATGGTGAGGCTGTAATGGACTGGATGCCGGATGAGCAGGAACGGGGTATTACAATAACATCTGCCGTTACAACATGCGCCTGGAAAGGTTGTGAGGTTCAAATCATAGATACTCCCGGGCATGTTGATTTTACAATAGAGGTGGAGCGTTCGTTGAGGGTACTTGACGGCGCTGTCGGTGTTTTTTGTGCTGTCGGAGGTGTCGAACCCCAGTCGGAAACAGTATGGCGCCAGGCCGACAAATACCATGTTCCCAAGATCGCCTTTATTAATAAATTAGACAGAGTCGGCGCCAGTTTTTTCAATACAGTTGAAATGATAAAAGAGAGGCTTGGCGCGAATCCTCTTGTCTTGCAACTGCCGGTCGGCCTGGAAGAGAATTTTGCCGGTGTCATAGACCTGATCAACATGAAACAGATAGCCTGGGATGATGAGACGCTGGGAGCGACCTTCTCAACCGAAGATATATCCGGCGACCTTCTTGATGCAGCCATAAAATATCGTGAAAAACTTGTTGAAGCAGTAGCCGAAGTAGATGATGAAATTATGGAGGCATATTTATCTGAATCCCCTGTTGCAACGGAAATGCTCCTTGATGCCATACGAAAGGCAACTATTAACCTGAAGCTGGTTCCGGTCTTATGCGGCAGCGCCCTGAAAAATAAAGGGATTCAGCTCCTACTTGACGCTGTTGTCCGGTTTCTTCCGAGTCCGGCGGATATTCCTCCGATTAAAGGCATCCATCCTGAAACAGGGGAAGCTATTTTCTGCTTGCCCGCAGATAATACGCCGCTTGCCGCCCTGATATTCAAGGTGTCCATGATAGAAGGAAGGAAACTCTCCTTTGTAAGGATTTACAGCGGAAAGATAAATACCAAAGAAGAAGTGTATAACCCTTTCCGCAAAATCAATGAAAAACTTACCCGTATATTAAGGATGCATGCAAACAAGAGGGATAGGATCGATGTCGCCGGGCCAGGGAGCATTGTCGGAGTTATCGGATTAAAGGAATCTTCTACCGGCGAAACCTTATGCTCCAGAGATTATCCGGTTTTGTTAGAGAAAATAGAGTTCTACAAGCCTGTTATTTCCGTTGCAGTGGAGCCAAAGACCCGTGCTGATCAGGAAAAGTTCGACGAGGTTCTTGAGAAATTTATTGCCGAAGATCCAACATTGAAAATTAAAAAAGACGAAGATACCGGTCAGATAATTTTATCCGGCATGGGCGAGCTTCACCTTGATGTTATAATAAGCCGTATGCGGCGTGAATTCAAAACAAACGTAAATGTCGGGAAACCCCAGGTTGTATACAGAGAAACCATTGGGGCCAGGGCTGAAGCATCTGCTGTGTTTGACAATGAAATCGCCGGCCAGCGCCATTTTGGCGAAGTCATTATAAAACTGAGCCCTCTGCGTAGAGGAACCGGCAACAGATTCGTATCAGAGGTTGCCCCTGATACAATACCGGCACATTTTATTCCTGCCATAAAAAAAGGGGTAATGGAATCCTTTGAAAGCGGAGCATTAATGGGTTATCCGGTTGTTGATGTTGAAGCTGTGCTTACAGGAGGATTATACAAAGAATCGGTCGGCACGGAGCTGGCATATACGGTCAGCGCATCCATGGCATGCAAAAATGCGCTCGCAAAGGCTATGCCTTTCCTTCTTGATCCGATTATGTCTGTCGAGGTATTTGTCCCGGAATCATGCATGGGAGATGTAATAGGCAACCTTAATTCCCGCAATGGTAAAATTGAATCAATTGAACAGAAAATCGGCATGCATGCGATAAAAGCAACTGTACCGCTTGCAAAGATGTTTGGTTATTCAACCGCATTAAGGTCTGCCACACAGGGGAGGGGGACATTTACAATGCGGTTTTCGCATTTTGATAAAAGTTAAAATACTAAAAATCTTCGTTGCCGTTCACGGCTTGAAACTTGAAGTTGGAAAGTAGAAATTGGGGAGAGATTAAAATAGAAATTGGAAATTGGAAATTGGAAATTGGGAAGAACAGAAGAACAGTACAAAAGCATGAAGGCCAAATTTCCAATTTCTATTTTCTAATTTCAATGTTCCTTGAACGCTTACAAATCTTCTTTACGTATTTCCGCCTCATTTTTTCGGATTTCTTTTAACAGCTCTTCTATTTTGCTCCTTTTGTCGGGATCGGTTATTGTCTTTAAAGCCTTGTTTAAGTGAAACATTGCGTTTTTATAATTTTGTTTGTTTTTATAATAAATCCCTAGAAAATAATGGGCATCTTCAAGCTTTTCCAACTTGCCGTAAACATTGCCGAGAAAATATAATGCCGTGGTATAATCAGGATTTTTTGCGATCAGTTTCTCAAATGTGGATGCAGCCTCTTTAAGCCTTCCAATCTCTATTTGAGTGCGCCCGATAAAAAAAAGGGTTTCCGGATCATCCGGAGCCATGGAGGCGGCCCCTTTAAGAGAATTTAGAGCTTCCGGATAATGACCGTCCAGAAAATAGATTCTGCCTAAATCTCTTAAGATGTTCGGATCAAAGGCCTTTTTTTCTAATGCTGTTTTAAGATGAGCTATTGCCTCTTTTCGGTTGCCTGTTCTCGCAAGGATCAGAGCGTATCCGTAATGCGCCATATGGCTTTCAGGATGTTTCTCTACATCTATTTGGAATTTTCTTAAAACCGCACGTTCATCTCCATACATGGCAACCAGTCTTGTATGGGTTATTACAAAATCATAACAGTCTTTACTTGATGTCTTGGTTTTTGGTTTTATATTGTTTTCAAGCTTGGAGCTGATATAGGCAATGCGATTCTCAATCGCCGGATGCGTGGTGAGATAGGTTGGAATCTGCTCAGAACTAAACCACTGCCTGCTTCGGATTTTTTTTAGAGCTGATAACAGACCTTGGCTGGTGTATTTTGCCTTTGCAAGATACTTGAGCCCTAACTGATCTGCCTGCATCTCATCTTCGCGGCTGTAAGCAAGCGCAATAGATTGGCCGGCCGCCATTGAACCGACGGTTAATGCGCCTGCTGCTGTTGCTGCACCACCGGTTCCAAGAAATATGCCGGCTGCGATACCGGCAAGGGTAGCCAATCCGATTTTTTTTGACCTTTCTATTTTCTGTGAAATGTGCCGGCATGCAACATGAGCGATTTCATGGCCTAATATGCCGGCTAACTCCTCTTCGTTATCCATTGCTTCAAATAAACCGCTGTTAATAAAAATGTGGCCGGCAGGACTGGCAAAGGCATTATAAACATTATCCTTTATTATATAAAAGTGATATGTAAAGGGCTGTGGAGAAATGGCGGAGACAATCCTTTTGCCTACATTATTCACATAGTTCACAATGATCGGATCTTCTATGAATTCAACATGTTTTAAGACATATTCCATAAACTCACGTGACAACTCCTCTTCCTGCCTGACTGTGATGCTGAAAGCCCGGCCTGGAATAAGCATGCCTATGATCAATATGATAAAAAAGTATTTTCTTGTAATAAATTTCATTTTAATCATATAGTTAACAGTTAACACGATTCGCAAAAAGTGATTTTTTAACTTTTTACGAGACTTTTATCCCTATATTCTTTGCAAACATCAAGTTTTATGTTATTTATTTATTATGTCACATATTATATGTATAGCCAACCAGAAAGGCGGCGTGGGCAAAACTACCACGGCAATCAATCTATCGGCAGCCCTGGCTGTTTCGGAAAAGAGGATCCTTTTAGTTGATTGTGATCCGCAGGGTAATGCTACAACCGGAATCGGGCTGGATAAAAAATCTATTGATAAAACCTTGTATCATGGCTTGATCGGCAAAGCTGACGCAAAGAGTCTTATCGTAGACACCGCAATAGATTCCTTAAAGGTTATTCCTTCACGAGTAGAGCTTATAGGGTTTGAAATCGAAATGATGTCCGAGCTCAGGCGTGAAACTGCTTTAAAGAATCTTCTTGCCCAGCTTGTTGATTCGTTTGAATATATCATTATAGACAGCCCGCCTTCTTTAAGCCTTCTTACCGTTAATGCTTTGACGGCTGCCGACCATGTGCTGATTCCACTTCAGTGCGAGTTTTATGCATTGGAAGGGCTTGGGCAGCTTTTACAAACAGTGCGGCGCGTCAAGCACAGCCTTAATCCAAACCTTAAAATCGCCGGTATTCTTTTAACCATGTTTGACAAGAGAACCAACCTGTCACAGCAGGTTGCCGAAGAGGCGAAAAAATATTTTAAGAATCTGGTACTTAAAACTATTATTTACAGAAACGTGCGTTTGGGAGAGGCCCCAAGTTTCGGGATGCCTATATTGCTTTATGATGCTGTTTCAACAGGGGCGCAAAACTACTTTAATCTTGCAAAGGAGATAATGGGCGCGCAATGCAAAAGACAAAAATAAAAAAAGAGACCGGTTTGAATCGGAAAAAGCGCGGGAAACCGGCTCTTGGAAGAGGCCTTGATTCCCTTCTCCCTGATATTGTTGAGAATAGTTCAAAAGACTATTTTCTGTGTGATATCGGAATAATTAGTCCAAACCGGTATCAGCCACGCCTGCAGTTTTCCAAAGATGAGCTGGATGAATTGAGCCGCTCAATCAAAGAGCAAGGAATGATTCAGCCTCTCCTGGTTAGAAAGGACGCAACCGGTTATGAGCTTATAGCCGGTGAAAGACGCCTCCGTGCCGCTAAAATGGCAGGGCTTGATAAGGTGCCGGTAGTTATACGGGATATCTCAGATGAAAACATGCTGGAGATTTCCATTGTTGAAAATATTCAGCGTGAGGACTTAAATGCCATGGAAGAGGCTGAGGCATATCATCGTCTCATTGTTGAATTTAATTTTACGCAGGATCAGGTCGCGCTGCGTGTAGGGAAAAGCAGGCCCACTATAGCTAATTTTTTGAGACTAAGGCAGTTGCCTGAAGAAATAAAATCCAGCATAATGGATAATAGTTTGGCCATGGGACATGCAAGAGCCTTGCTTGGCGCTGAAACATCGGCACAGCAAAGGGCTGCATGGCGGGCTGTTGTTTCAAAAGGTCTGTCGGTCAGGGAAACCGAAGCACTGGTTAAACAATTAAAATCAGAAAAGGAGAAACCAAAAAAGTCTAAACCAGGTTCGGAAGAAATATACCTTAAAGACCTTGCAGCGGCTTTTTCGCAATGTTTAGGCACCAAGGTGCAAATCAAAAAACATGGGCAAAAAGGAAAGGTTGTAATCGACTTTTACACAAATGATGATCTCAACCGCCTGATCGGTATTTTAAAGCAGATATGATTATAGATATCTCGTTAATCTTTAAGGATTTAAACCGCGGAACCGCAGAACAAGAAACCGCAGAATTTCGAAGTGCTTTAATACTTCATAATTCGACATTCCTTGTTCGATATTCGATATTCAGATAGAATATGGGTTCAAGGGTTCAGAGATTCGTTGTGAATAAATGCTTCAGCCACAGATTTACGCTGATCATCACTGACATTTTTTCTTTTATATCTAACACTTAACACCTAACATTATGTCTATTCATATTATTATAGACGGCTATAATCTTATTCGACAGTCAGACAGGCTAAGCATTCTTGACCGCAGGGATATACAGTCAGGCAGAGAGGCTCTGCTTGAGACTCTTGCTGAATACAGAAAAATAAAACAACACAAAACAACAGTAGTTTTTGATGGGGCAAATGCCCCTTCATTTTCACGGCACGGAGAAAAACTAAATGGAGTCAAAATACTATTTTCCCGTAATGGAGAGTCGGCCGATACCGTGATTAAGAGTATGGCGGCCATGGAAAGAGAAAAGGCTTTAATTGTCAGCTCTGATCTGGATATTGTAAAATATGCTGAATCTCAGGGCGCTGCCACTATAAGCTCGCCGGAGTTTGAAGAAAAGGTGTTAATGGCTGCGTCCATGGACACCAATGGATCCAGCATGGAATATAAAGAAGGCTGGGTTCCGACAACCAAAAAGAAGGGGCCAAGCAGGCGTTTGTCAAAAAAAAAGCGGCGGAGCAAAGTCAAAATAAACAAGCTTTAGAAAACAGGGGCCAGGGATTAGGGATTAGGGGATAATTTTGAATTCTAAATTAAAAACGGTTTTTCCTTCATTCAAAATTAAAAATTAAAAACTCAAAATTATATTTAACACTTAACACCGCATAGTTCATTGAAAAAACCGTGAACTGTGAACCGACAACTGTGAACGGATACAAGAGTTAATATGAAACAGATATGTGTAATTGACGGACAGGGTGGCGGCATAGGAAGCGCTATCATTAAAAGGCTCAAGGAGTTGCTTAAAGAGACTGTTGAAATTGTCGCATTGGGAACAAACGCAATCGCAACAGCTCAGATGCTGAAGGCAAAGGCAAATCGAGGCGCTTCAGGAGAAAATGCTATTGTTCAGACCGTAAAACAGGTAGATGTTATTATCTGTCCTGTAGGTATAATTATGGCTCATGCCATGATGGGGGAGATTACACCAAGGATTGCCGAGGCAGTGGCAAGCAGTCCGGCAAAAAAAATGCTTATTCCTCTTTCCCGGGAAAACATTGAAATTGTAGGAATATCTTCCGCCCCGCTCCCGCATCTTATTGATACGCTTATACAGAAAAATTTAAAACACTTTTTGAATAATTAAGGAATAAATGCCATGTGTGAAGCAAATGCTTATATGCTTAAAGGTGAAGAGGAAGAGATGATTATGGAGGCTGTTGATACAGTCGAACCCAAGGATGACGGGGTTAAATTGACCAACATATTCGGAGAACAGAAGTTCTTGAAGGCCCATATACATTCGCTCTCCCTTGTAGATCATAAGATTTTTCTGCAAGAATAAATGAAAATATTAATTGCTAAGACCGCGGGCTTCTGCATGGGCGTTCGCAGAGCGGTTGAGATAGCTCTGAATGCGCCAGGCAAACACAAAGAACCCATTTACACCTATGGTCCCCTTATCCACAATCCCCATGTTCTGAGCCTTTTAAATGGAAAAGGAATATCTGTATTAGATCATATTCCGGAGTATGGGTCAGGCACTGTCATTATAAGGGCTCATGGGGTCCCGCCTCAAACAAAAGAGAGCCTTGAAAAAGCCGGTTTTAATGTCGTTGATGCCACATGCCCTCGTGTTATTAAAGTACAGAACATAATTCATCTATATGCAAAGCTTGGCTATTCATCAATAATTATCGGAGACAGGGACCATCCAGAGGTTATAGGCCTGGTCGGTTATGCCATGGGAAACGGATATGTAGTTGACAGCATTAAACAACTTGATTCTCTGCCGGAATTTGAAAAGGCTATAATCGTAGCTCAGACAACTCAGAATGTTTTTCTTTTTGAAGGGGTTAAAAAATGGGCCGGCAGTAAATTTCCGGTTTATAAGATTTTTGATACAATCTGTGATTCAACTTCAAAGCGGCAGGCTGAAGTTAACCATATGGCAAAATCTGTAGATGCCATAATAGTGGTTGGAGGCCGTAGCAGCGGAAACACGAAAAGGCTTGCCGAGATTGCAGGCCGGTCTGGTAAACCCGTATATCATATTGAAGCGGAAACAGAACTTGATCTTAAAAGTCTGAAGTCAGCTCAATGTATAGGCATAGTATCCGGTGCTTCCACACCTAACTGGATCATCAAAAAGGTTTACAGGGCTCTCGAGGGTTTGGTGTTTAAAAAAGAGAAGCTGTGGCGCAGAATCCTTTTTTCTATTAAGCGTTTGCTTCTTTTGACAAATATCTATGTATCCCTTGGGGCAGGGTGTTTGTGTTATGCCTGCGCCAAACTTCAGGGGATTGGAGTATTTTTTCCGCATATTTTTATATCTATATTATATATTCAATCAATGCATATATTAAACAACCTGACGGGAAACAAGGCAGACCTTTATAATGATCCGGTCAGAGCATCTTTTTATAGTAAAAATAAACTATTTCTTGCGACCTTATCTTTGGTTGCCGGCGGTGCGGGGCTGATTACAGCCTATACCATGGGATTGATGCCTTTTTTATTCCTTCTTGTAATGAGTATAATGGGGCTTTCTTATAATTTAAGACTCATACCTGATTATTTCGCGGGTGTGAGGTACAGAAGAATAAGGGATATCCCGGGTTCAAAGACCATTCTTATTGCTCTGGCATGGGGAATAGTTACATCCCTGTTTCCGTTTTTGTCTGTGTCCGGGGAAATAGATGCAGGTTCAATATCGGTATTTATATGGTCAACATCTATTGTATTCGCAAGAACCGCATTTTTCGATATTCTTGACATGCAGGGAGACAGAATCGTGGGTAAGGAGACAATCCCGATTCTGTTCGGGGAAAAGGGTTCGTTGCGTCTTTTAAAAGGCCTGCTGATAATGATTATAGCTGTTTTAGTCCTGTCAAGCGCGTTTCATATTGTCTCCAGCCTTGGCTTTATTCTTGTTATATGCCCGATTTCCATGTTGTTGGTTTTTTCAGCCTATGAAAAAGGTTATATGCTGCCCGGCATCAGGCTTGAATTTCTGGTTGAAACCCACTTTATCCTTGCGGGAGCCATCGCTCTTTTATGGCCCCTCATATAACCGGTTCCGTACCGGACAGGAGCCGCCTGATATTGTCCTTGTGGCGGAAAAGGATAAATATTGTGGTTATAAGGGAGCATGCTGTCAATGGAATGGAATGGCTTGTCAGCCAGACAGCCACAGGCAGCACGGCCGCACCCGAAAGGGATCCCGCGGACACACGCCTGGACAGAAATATAAACAGGATAAATGTTAACAGGGCGACAAGGCATGCTATTGGTGAAATTATTATAAAGCAGCCTGCCGCGGTCGCAACCCCTTTCCCGCCTCCTTTAAATTTCATATAAACAGGATAAAGGTGGCCTGAAAAAGCGGAAAGCGCGACAATGGACAGATAGATTTCACTAATTAATTTATCAGTGCCTGGCATAGCATATATAACAAGACATACCGGAAGAGCCCCCTTTAACAGATCGCACGCAAGTGTGAATGCCCCAAGCATTGTCCCCGCGACCCGTCTGACATTTGCAGCCCCTATATTTTTACTTCCTTTTTGTCTGATATCTATAGAGGCAAATCTTTTAGTTAAAATAAGACCGCATGGGATGGATCCAAGTAAATATGCAAAAACAGAAAGTCCAAAAAGTATAAGAATTTCCAGGGACATACTATAAATCCTCGTTAAAATCCTTTACTTTGCGTTTGATTTCAACTTTTTTATATTCACCGCAGAGTTCGCAAAGAAGTTTATTTTTTTTAATTGTAGGGTTGTCCTGCCTGATTTTTTTAAAGGGCTAAAGTGCTGCGATCTGATGAGGTGGTAAAATAAGGAAGTTAAGGTCTATGCTTAACTTCCTTATTAATTATGAGTGCCGAGGGACAGAATTGAACTGCCGACACGCGGATTTTCAGTCCACTGCTCTACCGACTGAGCTACCTCGGCAAGGTTTCTTAAAGAGAACTTTAAAAAAATTAATATTATGGAACCTGAGATTTTTGTCAAGAATTTTTTATTCCAATATCTCCAAAAAGATACTGAATTAAAACAGAAGCCGCAATTGCAGCTGTTTCGGCCCTTAAAATACGGGGGCCGAGTGCGGCGGTAATAAATCCGCGGGCTTTTGCTTTTTCAATTTCTTGTGATGTAAACCCGCCTTCCGGTCCGATCATGATAAATATATCATTAAAATGCCCGTCAGATTGTGGCAATGCTAAATTAATCGGCTTTGACTCATTCTCCCAGAAAGCGATTTTCAGTCTGCTCTGCATGCTGATATTCAATATATCTTCAAATGATACTGTTTGTCCGATTTCCATTATACGACCACGATTGCACTGCTTGAGGGCTTCCTTTGAAATTTCTTTCCATCGGTTTGTGCGATTAACGAGCCGTTTATTGTCTGGACTGGGAACAGAACGCTTGGAAATAAAAGGGATCCATTTAGTTATTCCAAGTTCAGTAAGCTGTCTGACGAGGTTGTCCATTTTCCTTTGTTTTAAAAAAGCCTGGGCTACAATAATTTGAACAGGTGATTCGGTTGTTGATGGAAAGGTTCTGATTATCGATACATTAACGTTGCCTGCAGATAAAGATATGATTCTGGCTTCGTATTCATTGCCGGTGCCGTCAAAAAGAGTTATTATATCTCCCTGCGTCAATCGCAGCACCTTTTTAATGTGTCTTGCATCAGTGCCGCTGACAACAGATATAGGCCCTGTTGCCTCTGATTGTTTGATAAAAAAGCGTCTCATGATTTTTTTATAATTTATTCTTGGACTTTTTACGAGTTTATCTATTCTGACTTTGTGTAAATGTTTTTTTAAAGAAAAGCAAATATCTTGACATGAAGTTTTATTTTTTAATGACTTAACCTTGACATGTTATATGCTGTATGATAATTTAAAAAATAAGGATTTGTTAAATATTTCGCAATGATATAGGACAATTTTTTATTGCAGGGGGCAATATGAATAATGAAAATAGTCTCAATCAGGATGTTGAGAAGGCACAGGCGCTGGAAGAGGAAAATATTATAGAGCTTACAGATGAGGTTGTAGAGGTCTCGGAAAAGGGGGTGGAACCGGGCGAATTCCCAGATATTGATGCTCAGCTTTCTACAGAAGATATTATTGAATTTTATGAGATTGAAGATAAAAAAGAAGATGAACCGATTGCGAAACCAGCAGATGACAATTATCCGGCAAGCGATATGGAAATTGACAATATTTTTGAAGAGAAAATAAGCGATGATAACATGCCCGATAAATTTGCTGATTCGCTGGGAATGGATTTAGAATCGGAAATTGATGCCTTGGAAGAAGATATACACGAAGAGGTTCCATTGTCTTTCGCGCGTCTTGAGGAGACTTTAGAGCGAATTGTTGAAAAAATGTTTTCTGAAAAGATCGAAAAGATGCTTGCCGAAATGATTGAATCGGCGGTTTCAAGGGAAATAAAAAGTATAAAGGAAAAACTGCAAGACCTTTGAAAAGAATTAATTTAATTAAGGAAGACTGGTATATGAGTCCTAACATGCTTGACAAGGGGTATAAGCCAGATGACGTGGAAAAATACTGGTACGATTTTTGGGAAAAAGAGCAACTCTTTGCCGCTGTTGAAGATGACGGGCAAAAAAGCTATTCAATTGTAATTCCCCCGCCTAATGTTACAGGTGTTCTTCACATGGGGCATGCTCTAAATATTACCCTGCAGGATATCCTTTGCCGTTTCAGGAGAATACGGGGGGATAATGTTCTATGGATGCCTGGAACCGACCACGCGGGGATTGCGACCCAGAATGTTGTTGAAAAAAAGCTTGCAAGCGAGGGGCTTGATCGCCACAAGCTTGGCAGAGATAAATTTATTGAGGCGGTATGGGAATGGCGCGGTGAGTATGGCAGCGCAATTATAAATCAGCTCAAGCGTCTTGGTGCTTCATGTGACTGGAAGCGTGAACGCTTTACAATGGATGAAGGATTGTCGCAGGCGGTGCGCAAGGTTTTTGTGCGGCTTTATAATGAAGGCCTTATTTACAGAGGAAACTATATTACCAACTGGTGCCCGCGTTGCCATACGGCCCTTGCCGAAATTGAAGTGGAGCATGATGATCACAACGGCCATCTTTATTATATCCTCTATCCTTTTGAAGAGGGGCCAGGCGGAATAGTTATTGCGACTACCAGGCCTGAAACTATGTTCGGCGATACAGCGCTGGCTGTTAATCCTGATGATGAGCGGTATCTGGGTATTGAGTCTGACAGGGTGATTCTTCCGCTTGTGAACAAGCCCATACCGATAATCAGGGACAGATATGTTGATATGACATTCGGCACAGGCGGTCTCAAGGTTACTCCGGCTCATGATCCAAATGACTTTGAAATAGGAAAACGCCACAATCTTCCGATTGTCAAAGTTATTGGGGATGACGGATTAATGACCCCTGAGGCCGGTAAATTTGAAGGGCTTGACAGGTTCAAATGCAGAGATGCCGTAATAAAAGAGCTTGAAAAGACGGGGCTGTTGAAAAAAGTTGAGCCATACAACCACAGCGTGGGCCATTGTTACAGATGCAAGACAGTCGTTGAGCCGAACCTCTCATTGCAGTGGTTTGTAAAGACCGGGCCGCTTGCGGAAAAAGCAATACAGGCGGTTGAAAAGGGGGATACAAAAATCATCCCTGAAATATGGACAAAAACCTATTTCGAGTGGATGAATAACATCAGGGACTGGTGTATATCACGGCAGATATGGTGGGGGCATCAGATTCCCGCATGGACATGCGAAGATTGCAAGGAGCTTATTGTCGCTATTAATACCCCTGAATCCTGTCCGGCCTGCAAAGGAACAAGGCTTGTTCAGGAAACAGATGTGCTGGACACCTGGTTTAGTTCCGCTCTGTGGCCGTTTTCCACAATGGGATGGCCGGAAAAAACAGCTTTATTGAAAAAGTTTTATCCGACATCTGTTCTTGTTACCGGCTTTGATATACTTTTTTTCTGGGTTGCCAGAATGATGATGATGGGTATCCATTTCATGGAAGATGTGCCGTTTAAAGATGTGTATGTGCATGCCCTTGTGCGTGATGTTGAGGGCAAAAAGATGAGTAAGTCAAAGGGGAATGTTATCAATCCTCTAAGCGTGATCGATAAATATGGAACCGATGCATTTCGCTTTACTTTGGCGGCCTTTGCGGCACAGGGACGGGATATTAAGATGTCCGAAGACAGAGTCGAAGGATACCGTCATTTTATAAATAAGCTCTGGAATGCCTCACGGTTCGCTTTTATGCATATAACCGAAGAAAACTCAAAACCTTTCAGTTTTCAGCTTTCAGACTTCAGCCCCTCTCTTCCTGACAGGTGGATTTTATCCAGGCTCAATTCTGTTACGGTAAATGTTGCCGAAGCTATTGATAACTACAGGTTTAATGATGCGGCCGGCGCTCTTTACAGGTTTGTGTGGCATGAGTTCTGTGACTGGTATCTGGAGGCGATAAAGCCCTCATTATATGGGAAACAGGGGGAGGACAGACGTCAGGCAACGATGAATGTGCTCTGGTTTGTTTTGCGGGATACACTTATACTGCTTCATCCATTTATACCCTTTGTAACTGAGGAGATCTGGCATAAACTTCCGGGAACGCATGGTTCTATAATGAAAGCCTTATTTCCTTTAGACAGACCCGATGCCGCTAATTATCGAAGCGATAATGATGCTGAATCAAAAATGGAACTTATAATCGGAATAATAACAGGAATCAGGAATATCAGGGGTGAGATGAATATTGCCCCGTCATTACTGCTTGATGTTTCAGTTCAATCAGGGGATGAAAAAACACGGGAAGCGCTTAATCAGCATAGAGACATTATAATAAATCTTGCCGGGTTAAAAACCCTTTTAGTCGAGTCGCCTGGTGAAAAACCGAAGATGGCGGCCACAGGGGTCGTCGAGAATGCCACTATTTATGTTTTACTTGAAGGTATGATAGATTTTACCAAAGAAATCAATCGTCTTGAGAAGGAGATCAGCAAACTAACAAATGATCTGACGGTTGTATCCGGAAAATTAAGCAATGAAAATTTCATTAACAAAGCATCCGGGGATGTAGTTGAAAAGGTTAAAGAAAAGCAGAGAATCCTTCTTGAAAAGCAAGGGAAATTAGAGGCAAATATAGAGAAAATTGAGGGATTGAGGGAGTGAGAGAGTGCTCACGCAAAGGCGCTAAGGCGCTAAGTAAACAGGAAAGAGGGGGGGGCTGAACCGCAGAAGGTCGAAGTGTTTTAATACTTCATCATTCGACATTCTTTGTTCGATATTCGCATTTTACTATGAACCCTAAGCCGTAAACCATACAAAATTGTCATTCCGTGCTTGACACGGAATCCAGTATTTCCAAGTCGTTATGGGTTTTTCATTAAAAATTAACGAGGTCTGCATGTATTTAATGCAAGATTTGATTAAAACAGCTCTAAAAGAGGATATCGGGTCAGGGGATATTACTACGGATAATCTTGTGGCTAATGATGCAGGAGGACATGGTGTAATCGTTGCCAGGGAAAAGGCTGTAATTGCCGGGCTTGACATTGCTTACCGGGTTTTTGAACAACTTGATCCGAAAATTATTTTCAAGCCCGAGTGCAAAGACGGCGATACTGTTATGGATGGCGGAATTGTTCTAAGGGTTGAAGGAAAACTTCAAAGTCTTCTGATCGGTGAACGAACCGCTTTAAATTTTCTGCAGCACCTTTCCGGGATTGCCACACATGTGCGTTCATATGTGGATAGGCTTGCAAATAAAAAGGTTCGCCTTGTTGATACACGTAAAACAACGCCGGGATTAAGGGTTTTAGAAAAATATGCTGTTCGTGTCGGCGGAGCCTTTAATCACAGAATGGGACTTTATGACGGTGTTTTGATCAAGGATAATCACATAGCTGCTTGCGGCGGTATAACAAAGGCTGTTAAACGCATCAGAAACAATATCTCTCATCTTATTAAAATAGAGGTCGAGGTTTCCAGCCTGGATGAAGTAAAAGAGGCTGTAGAGGCCGGCGCCGATGTTATCATGTTAGACAACATGGACATAGACAGGATGAAACAATCAATTAAACATATTGACGGAAGGGCTTTGGTCGAAGTCTCCGGTCGGGTAACGATAGAACGCCTTAATAGTCTGGCAGATATCGGTGTGGATATTATCTCTGCCGGAGCTCTTACCCACTCGGCAAGAAGCGTGGACTTGAGCATGCGTATTAAGTAAGGGATTGGGGAATTGAGATGAGAATTTAGGAATTAAAAGTGACAACATCCTTCAATTCCTAAATCCCTTAATTCCTAAATTTGGTGTTTTGGTATCTTGGTGGCTGAATTGTTAGCATTTTTTCAGCAAGACAAAAAGGCAACTTGGTTTTTACCTTTTTGTTTGGCAATATACATCGCTTTATCCGCTCTTTCAACAAAGCTTGAAATTCGTTCATCAGGGTGATATCTTGTGACACCTATACTTATAGTCAGGTTAACTATGTTGCCGGGTACTGGTATAAATTTTTCAGTTTCCATCAATTTTTTTATTCTTGTTGCAACAATAAACGCTTCTTCGCATTTTGTTTCCGGAAGGATAACGGTAAATTCTTCTCCACCATATCTATAAGCAGAGTCCATTGTTCTGAGACAAGATTTGATTATCCGGCCGAGTCTAGTCAGAACCTTATCACCTTGAATGTGTCCGTGGGTATCGTTGTATTTTTTAAAATTATCAACATCTAAAAATAGAAGTGAAAGTGGATGCTTGTAACGCTTGCACCTGTAAGTCTCCGTGTCCAATTGTCTGAAAAAATACCTCGAATTATAAAGTTGTGTCAGTTCGTCGGTTATTGCAAGTTCTTCAAGTTTTTTTACTATTTTTGTACGTTCTTTTGTGAGTTGTCTTTCTTTAAATACTCTTTTTAACCTCAGCAGCAGCTCCTCAAGGTGCATTGGTTTAAAAATAATATCGCTTGCACCATTGCTGATTGCCTCTTCATAAGAGTATTTATCGCTGTAACCGGTCATTATGATGACATCTGTATCATAGTTTTTCTTTATTAAGCCTGTAAGCTCAAGACCATTTATCCCAGGCATTATTATATCGATTATTGCAACGGAAATATTAGTTGTTTTTAATAATTCGAGAGCCTCCTCGCCACTGGAAGCACTGAAAACATCGAATTCTGACAATTCTATGAAATCATGTAGCAATTTTCTAACACCTGCGTCGTCGTCGACTATTAATATATTGTTATTCATTCTTTATTAGAGGCCTTGTTGACATTATCAAAAACAATCTGATAGGAATGTTATTTTTACGAAGTCATTAATTTTCATTATAAAAAAATAAAACTGATTCTGTCAACTTCGAAAAAATAAAACTTAGCGACCGGCGGTGAGATATAAAGGAGAAAAACATTAAAATTTTAGTAATTGGATCAGAGGGGCAGCTTGGATGGGAGCTTCAAAGACAGGGCCAACTCTTTGGTTTTGAGATAATCGGCCTTGATCTTCCTCAAGTAGATATAACAAACATAATCCAGGTGGAAAATGCTCTGTCCGCTTATCAGCCGGTTCTTATAGTTAACGCCGCCGCTTACACGAATGTTGACAGAGCGGAATCTGAATCGGACCTTGCCTTTGCGGTAAACAGTGACGGGCCGGACAATCTTGCCGGAGCTTGCGCAAAAGCAAATCTGCCGTTTATTCATATATCTACCGATTATGTCTTTGACGGTCAAAAAAAGAGCCCGTATATTGAGACGGATCAGGTCGCTCCCCTTGGTGTTTATGGCAAAAGCAAGGAACAGGGGGAAAAAATGGTTCGTTCCCGAACAGAGAAACATATTATTTTGCGTACCTCATGGCTGTATGGTGTGCATGGGAATAATTTTGTAAAAACCATGCTGAGGCTCGGCAGGGAAAAAAAGACCATAAGGGTTGTGAGTGATCAATACGGGTGTCCAACCAGCGCCGCGGATCTGGCTGCAACTGTTTTGATAATTGCCGGTCTAATAATAAGCATTTCACCAAAAATTATCTGGGGAACTTACCATTATTGCGGGCAGGGAATAACAACATGGCATGAGTTTGCGGAAGCTGTATTTAAAATTGCCGGCAGGCATGATGCAATGAAAGTAGAAAAGATAGAACCCATCAAAACCATTGACTATCCGACTTCGGCAAAAAGACCTCTTTTTTCCGCCCTTGACTGCTCCCTGATAGAAAAGAGCCTTGGAATTAAAGCCAAATCATGGCACGAGAGCCTGAAACTTACCATTGATCGTTTATTCACCGCAGAGCCGGAGAGGCCAAAATAAATTTGGCTCCTTTATTATTTTGCGGTTATATTAAATTTTTTCGTGTTTTCGTACTTTCGTGTTTTCGTGATTAAAATTTTTTTGGTATATAAAGTTTCTCTGTGATCTCTGTGTGCTCAGTGGTGAAAATGTCAAAAAATAAGGTCGAGCTTCTTGCGCCGGCAGGCAATTTTGAAAAGTTTGAAATTGCAATGCATTATGGGGCCGATGCAGTCTATCTTGCGGGCAAGGATTTCAGTCTCAGGAACAAGTCCGGGAATTTTACCTTTGATGAAATTCAAAAAGCCGTGAACATTGCGCATGGCAGAAATGTTAAAATATATGTGGTGTGCAACATATACTCCAGAAATTACGAACAGCAGGCAATCAGCGATTATCTTCATGAAATCGGCGCAATCGGTCCTGATGCCGTCATAATTTCAGATCCGGGGATATTTCTTGAGTCGCGGCTTATCATGCCTCAAGTACCGGTGCATCTCAGCACCCAGGCAAACACAACCAACTATAAAACCGTTTTATTCTGGCAAAATCTTGGCGTGAAAAGAGTAAATGTGGCAAGGGAGCTCTCCTTAAAAGAGATAAAGGAGATCGCCATGCGCAACCTGGCGGAGGTTGAGGCCTTTGTGCACGGGGCCATGTGTATCTCCTATTCAGGAAGATGTCTTCTCAGCAGTTTTATGGCTGACAGGGACAGCAACCGCGGGCTTTGTTCCCACCCGTGCAGATGGAAATATTCGGTTGTTGAAGAGTTAAGGCCCGGCAAATATATGCCTGTATTTGAAGATGATCGCGGCTCATATATCTTCAACTCAAGAGATTTGTGCATGATAGAACATATTCCTGAAATGATCGAATCAGGAATAGACTCCTTAAAAATAGAAGGGCGGATGAAAGGGATCAACTACATTGCCTCGGCCGTAAAGGTATACAGGGAGGCGATCGATTCATATTATGCTGATCCAGCGGGTTACAAGGTAAAGGATGAGTGGATAAAAGAGCTTGCCGGCATTAATAACCGGGGTTATTGCACAGGTTTTTATTTTGGCGATCCGGAACAGGTGTCTCCGAATTATAAAAATCTCAACCCGTCAAACAGACGCCTGTTTATTGGCAAGGTATGTGAAAGCAATGGCGGAAACGGTGTGAATATTGAGGTCAGAAACAAATTCTACAAAGGTGATAATGTCGAAATTTTAAGCAGAACAGGTCCGGCCAGGCAGGATAAAATAGATGATATCTTTGATGAAAACAGCCGGCCCTTATCGCATGCCCAGCCCGGAAGCATTGTAACCATCAACATCACCACCAAGTGCTTTCCAAATGATCTGATAAGAAAAGTAATACTCTAATCACAGGAGACCTTTGGAACCGAAAAACAGAAAAAAAGCGCTTATTTTATTTATACTGATTGCAGGGGTTGTATCCGGAGCTATTGCAGGAGCTATTTTCGCGATAACCAGCGATTTTCCCCAGATACGATCCCTTGAAACATACAGCCCGCCTGCTGTAACACGTATATATTCGGCTGATAAAAAGGTTCTTGCAGAACTTTTTATTGAAAAAAGGGATCCCGTGCTGCTGAAAGATATCCCCTGTTTCCTTAAAGAGGCCATGGTTGCAACGGAAGACAGGAGCTTTTACAAACACAGCGGCGTTGATCTGAAAGGTATCATGAGGGCGGTAATAAAGGATATCCTGGCCGGAGAGTTTGTTGAAGGGGCAAGCACAATCACCCAGCAGCTTGCAAAGACACTCTTTTTAACGTCAAGAAAAACCCTTGTGCGGAAAATCAAGGAAGCTGTTCTGGCCTTTCAGCTTGAGCGGCGGTATACAAAAGACGAGATACTTCAGATGTACTTAAACCAGGTATACTTTGGAAGCGGCGCATACGGCGTGGAATCTGCCGCAAGAATATTTTTTGGAAAGTCTGCAAAAGATCTGAGTTTATCCGAATGTGCGTTAATAGCCGGTATGCCCAGGGCTCCTTCGAGGTATTCCCCTCTGATTAATAAGGAGCTTGCATTAAAACGCAGAAACATTATTCTTAAACAGATGAAGGATACAGGCATAATCACGGCATCAGCCTGTGACGAAGCTGTAAAAGAACCGGTTATTGCCGGGGAACAAAGCGAAAAAGAGACAGGGGCAGGTTACTTTATTGAGCATGTTAAAGCTTCTCTGGAAGAGGTTATAGGCTCGTCAAGGCTTTATAAGGGTGGACTCACAGTTTATACAACCCTTTCTTTTAAACTTCAGAAGGCGGCCGAAGATGCGGTTGCAAAGGGTTTGATTGCCCTTGAAACAAGGATGAAAAGCCAAGGGGACCCCTATCCTCAGGGTGCGCTTATAACGCTGGATCTGCGGACAGGCGGTATTCTTGCAATGGTCGGCGGCAGGGACTTTTCCAAAAGCCCTTTTAACAGAGCTGTAAGCGCCAGGAGACAGCCAGGGTCTGCGTTTAAACCGGTTGTTTACGCTTACGCGATTGAGCAGGGCTTTCCGCAAAATATGATGATACTCGATGCTCCTGTGGCCTTTAAAGGGGCAAAAAACGGAAAAGACTGGGCTCCTGAAAACTTTTCCGGAAAATATATGGGAGAAATAACCTTAAGAACAGCTCTTGCTGTTTCAGAAAATATACCTGCGATCAGACTCATGGAGATGCTGGGCCCTAATTCCGTTGCGCGCTTTGGCCGCAGTCTCGGCATTGAATCTCCGCTTTCCCCGGATCTGTCCCTGGCTCTTGGCACATCGGAAACAACTCTTATTGATTTGACTTCCGCCTATGCTGTTTTCCCGAACAGGGGGGAAAGAATAGAGCCGTTTGGCGTAACTGAAGTGCATGACGACAATGGACGGATTGTCTGGCAGGTAAAACCTCAAAAAAGAGCGGTCATGTCACGCGCCGGTGCGGCCATAATGACGGATATGCTGAGCACTGTTATTCAGGAGGGCACCGGAAGGAAAGCACGTGTTATCGAATGTCCTGTTGCTGGGAAAACAGGCACCACAAATCAGTACAAAGACGCTCTTTTTATCGGCTTTTCTCCCTCAATTGCAACAGGAGTATGGGTGGGCATGGATGCAAACAAAACTCTCGGGAATCTGGAAACAGGAGCCCTGGCAGCTCTTCCGATATGGATTGAATTAATGACACAGGCGCTTGCAGACAGTCCTTTTCAATACTTTGATATTCCGGATGATGTAATAAAGGTGCGCATCGATCCTGTAACCGGCCTGCGCGCATCCGATAATTCAACACACACGGCAACAGCCCTTTTTAAAAAAGGAACAGAACCAAGGGAATAAAATTTCCCTGATCCCTAATCCTGTCCCAAAATGCCTCACGCAAAGGCGCCGTTGTCAGCCACAGACCCACACAGAAACACACGGACAAAACAACAGTAGGTTCTTTTCGCGAAGCGATGACTATTTTTGTCCGAGCATGTCGCTCGGACAAATGTCTATGGAAGTCTGTGTGTGTCTGTGGCTAATCTTTTCTTTTTCCTATTTCTCCTTAATCCTAATTTATTGATCTTGACTTTAAATCATAAATTATAATAAACATTAAAAATAATTCATTAACTTTAGGCACTTGTAACTTTAGTCACTTAAATAACCCTGAACTGTGAACCGTAGTCAGCAGTTTTTTTCTTAACACCTAACACCTAACACTT